>NZ_CP086111.1:0-112500 GCF_016806835.2 Skermanella rosea
ATGTCGGTAGGCGGTTCGTTGGATCAGCAATGGGCGCGGGTGAGCGGCCGGCTCAAGGACGAGGTCGGTGAGACGGCGTATCGGAGCTGGCTGAAGCCGCTCACCGTCAGCGAGCTGAAGGGCGGCGAGGTGCGCATCACCGTGCCGACCCGGTTCATGCGCGACTGGGTGCTGACCCATTATGCCGACCGGATCCGCGCCCTCTGGTCCGGGGAGAATCCGCGCGTCCAGTCCGTGGACATCGTGGTGGCGCCCAGCCGGCTGGATGTCGGCGCCTCCGCCAACGACGACATGGGCCTGCCCGGCGACATGGCGGGCGACCTGTCCGCCCCGATTCCCTCCGACGAGGTGGAGGAGGAGCGTCCGACCTCCGGCGCCCAGCTCGGGCTGGACGGCCGGGACGAGCATTTCGCCCACCTGGACCCGCGCTTCACCTTCGAGAACTTCGTCGTCGGCAAGCCGAACGAGCTGGCCCACGCCGCCGCCCGGCGGGTCACCGACGCCGCGACCGTCACCTTCAACCCGCTGTTCCTCTATGGCGGCGTGGGTCTGGGCAAGACCCACCTGATGCACGCCATCGCCTGGCAGATCCGCAAGAAGGACCCCAACCGCCGGGTGCTGTACCTGTCGGCCGAGAAGTTCATGTACCAGTTCATCCGGGCGCTCCGGTTCAAGGACACCATGGCCTTCAAGGAGCAGTTCCGGTCGGTCGACGTGCTGATGATCGACGACGTACAGTTCATCAGCGGCAAGGACAGCACCCAGGAGGAGTTCTTCCACACCTTCAACGCCCTGGTCGACCAGAACCGCCAGGTCGTGATCTCGGCCGACAAGTCGCCGTCCGACCTGGAGGGGATGGAGGAGCGGCTGCGCTCCCGCCTGGGCTGGGGGCTGGTCGCGGACATACACCCGACCACCTACGAGCTCCGGCTCGGCATCCTCCAGGCCAAGGCCGAGTCGATGAACGTCCAGATCAACTCCAAGGTCCTGGAGTTCCTGGCCCACAAGATCACCTCCAACGTCCGCGAGCTGGAAGGCGCCCTGAACCGCATCGTCGCCCATGCCGAGCTGGTCGGCCGGGCGATCACGCTGGAATCGACCCAGGAGGTGTTGCACGACCTGCTCCGGGCCAACGACCGCCGCGTGACCATCGACGAGATCCAGAAGAAGGTGGCGGAGCACTACAACATCCGCCTCGCCGACATGCATTCCGCCCGGCGCGCCCGCGCCGTCGCCCGGCCCCGGCAGGTCGCCATGTACCTGGCCAAGCAGCTCACCGCCCGCTCCCTGCCGGAGATCGGCCGCAAGTTCGGCGGCCGCGACCACACCACCGTGATGCACGCCGTCCGCAAGGTGGAGGAGCTGAGGACGTCCGACCAGAGCTTCGCCGAGGACGTCGAGCTGCTGCGCCGCATGCTGGAGGGCTGAGCGGCCCCGCCGCCGCTCCGGCCGCCGCCCGGGAACGCCGCTTCCGGCCGGCGGATCGCGTTCGGAATCCGTTAGCTTTTCGCCCGCGTGTGCTATAGTCGCCGCCCGCTTCGCGGCATCCGACGGGGTGCGCGCGGCAGCGGACACACCTGTCGGAACCGGCTAAAGCCCCTCGAGACCAGCGGATCAGCATGAAAATCACGATCGAACGCGCCGCCCTCCTCCGCTCCCTCGGGCATGTTCAAAGCGTGGTGGAACGCCGGAACACGATCCCCATCCTGTCCAACGTCATGCTGAAGGCCGAGAACGGCGAGCTTGCGCTGACCGCGACCGACATGGACCTGGAGATCGTCGAGTCCGTTCCCGCCGACATCGCCCAGCCGGGAGCGACCACGGCGCCGGCCCACACCCTGTACGACATCGTCCGCAAGCTGCCCGACGGCAGCCAGGTGGAACTGGACAGCTCCGGCGACAACGGGCTGCTGACGCTTCGGTCGGGCCGCTCCAACTTCAAGCTGGGCTGCCTGCCGGTCGAGGACTTCCCCCAGATGTCCGGCGGCGACATGGCGCACCGCTTCAGCCTCGCCGCGTCGGACCTGCGGAACCTGGTGGACCGCACCCGCTTCGCGATCTCCACGGAGGAGACCCGCTACTATCTCAACGGCATCTACCTGCACGCCACCAAGTCGCGCGCCGGCGAGGCGGAGATGCCGGTGCTGCGCGCGGTCGCGACCGACGGCCACCGGCTGGCCCGGGTCGAGATCCCGCTGCCCGACGGGGCGGCCGGCATTCCCGGCGTGATCGTGCCGCGCAAGACCGTGCTGGAGATCCGCAAGCTGATCGACGAGGCGGCCGACCGGATCGAGGTCAGCCTGTCCGAGACCAAGGTCCGCTTCGGCTTCGACGCCGTGACCGTCACGTCCAAGCTGATCGACGGCACTTTCCCCGACTACGAGCGGGTGATCCCGACCGGCAACGACAAGGTGCTGGAGGTGGACAGCCGGGTCTTCGCCAGCGCGGTGGACCGGGTCGCGACCATCTCGACCGAGAAGAGCCGGGCGGTCAAGCTGAGCATCGACCGGGGCAACCTGACCCTGTCGGCGACCAGCCCCGAGGCCGGCAGCGCCACCGAGGAGCTGGAGGTCAGTTATGACAGCTCCCCCCTCGAAATCGGTTTCAACTCTCGCTATCTATTGGACATCACTCAGCAGATCGAGGGTGACGGCGCCCGGTTCACCATGGCCGACGCCGCGTCGCCCACGATCGTCCGGGATGTGGCCGACAGTTCGGCCCTGTATGTTCTGATGCCGATGCGCGTTTGACGCGCGGCCGTGCGGGAAGCGCGGCCCTCGCGGCGTGGCCGGGCAGGGGTCCGGGCGCCGCCGCGGGTATGGCCGGAGTTCCGATGCCGCCAGTTGCGATGCCGCCAGCCCCGATAGCCCTGCGCGATGCGCCAGCCCCCCGGCTGGCGGTCACCCGCCTGACCCTGACGCAGTTCCGCTGCTACGACGGCGCGCGTCTCGACGCGGACGCGCGTCCCGTCGTGCTGACGGGGCCGAACGGCGCCGGCAAGACCAACCTTTTGGAAGCCGTCAGCTTCCTGTCGCCCGGCCGCGGCCTGCGCCGCGCCCGCCTGGCCGACGTGGAGCGGATCGGCGCGCCGGAAGGCAGCGGCTGGGCGGTCGCGGCGCGGGTCGCGACCCCGTTCGGCCCGGTCGACATCGGCACCGGCCGCGACGGCACCGCCGACGGGCAGCCGGAGCGCCGCCTCGTCCGGATCGACGGCCACCCCGTGCGCGGCCAGGTGGCCCTGGCCGAGCATGTGGCGCTGACCTGGCTGACGCCCCAGATGGACCGGCTGTTCGTCGAGGGATCGAGCGGCCGGCGCCGCTTCCTGGACCGGCTGGTGTTCGGCTTCGACCCGGCCCATGCCGGACGGCTCAGCCGCTACGAGCACGCGCTGCGCGAACGGGGCCGGCTGCTGCGCGACGGGCGCGGCGACGAGTCCTGGCTGTCCGCGCTGGAGGACGAGATGGCGACCTCCGGCGTCGCGGTCGCCGCCGCCCGGCGCGACATGGTGGCGCGGCTCCAGCAGGCGTGCGAGCAGGCGACCGGCCCGTTCCCGCGGGCCGACCTCGCGGTTTCCGGCACGGTGGAGGACTGGTTGGCCGACCAGCCGGCCCTGGCGGCCGAGGATGCGCTGCGCCGCCGGCTTTCCGAGTCCCGCCGCCACGACGGCTCCGGCGAGGGTACCGCGGGTCCCCACCGCAGCGACCTCGCGGTCCGCCACCGCGGCAAGGACATGCCGGCCGAGTTCTGCTCGACCGGCGAGCAGAAGGCCCTGCTGATCGCCATCGTCCTGGCCAACGCCCGGCTGATGGCGGCCGAGCGCGGCCAGCCGCCCCTGATGCTGCTGGACGAGGTGGCGGCCCACCTGGACGCCGACCGGCGCAGCGCCCTGTTCGGCGAGATCCTGGATCTCGGCGCCCAGGCCTGGCTGACCGGCACCGACGCCGGCATCTTCGCCGAGCTGGGCGACCGGGCCAGCTTCTTCCGCGTGGAGGACGCCCATGTCCATCCGGCCTAGCGGGAAACCGCCGCAATTCTCCGCCTTGGGGATTAATCCCCCGGCATGTACCCCGAAACTCTGATAGTATCGACCGATGGCACAGGAAGCTTTCAAGACACCCGACTCCGCACCGCAGGAATACGGCGCCCACTCCATCAAGGTGTTGAAGGGGTTGGACGCGGTGCGGAAGCGCCCTGGCATGTATATCGGCGACACCGATGACGGCTCGGGCCTCCACCACATGGTCTACGAGGTGGTGGACAACGCCATCGACGAGTCGCTGGCGGGATATTGCGACAAGGTCGAGGTGGTGCTCAACGCCGACGGATCGGTCACGGTCCGCGACAACGGCCGCGGCATCCCCGTGGACATGCACGAGGAGGAGGGCGTCTCGGCGGCGGAGGTCATCATGACCCAGCTCCATGCCGGCGGAAAGTTCGACCAGAACTCCTACAAGGTCTCCGGCGGCCTGCACGGAGTCGGCGTGTCGGTGGTCAACGCCCTGTCCGAGCTGCTGACGCTGCGCATCTGGCGCGCCGGCCGGATCTGGGAGATGGACTTCCGCCACGGCGACCGGGTCGAGCCGCTGAAGGACGCGGGCGAGGCGCCGCTCGTCGGCGGCAAGCCGCTGACCGGCACCGAGGTGACCTTCCTGCCCTCCAAGGCCACCTTCACCAAGACCGACTTCGACTTCGGCACGCTGGAGCACCGGCTGCGCGAGCTGGCCTTCCTCAATTCCGGCGTCTATCTCCAGCTCACCGACGCCCGCGGGGTCGAGCCCAAGGTGGTCGACCTGCATTACGAGGGCGGGCTGGAAGCCTTCGTCCAGTACCTGGACCGGTCCAAGGCGGCGCTGCACAAGCCGGCGATCGCCCTGTCCGCCGTCCGCCCCAGCGAGCTGGGCGGCGAGATCACGGTCGAGGCGGCGCTCCAGTGGAACGACAGCTATCACGAGACGATGCTGTGCTTCACCAACAACATCCCGCAGCGTGACGGCGGCACCCACCTGGCCGGCTTCCGGGCGGCGCTGACCCGCACGCTGAACAACTACGCCACGGAGTCCGGCATCGCCAAGAAGGAGAAGGTCAACCTGACCGGCGACGACATGCGCGAGGGCCTGACCTGCGTGCTGTCGGTCAAGGTGCCCGATCCGAAGTTCTCCAGCCAGACCAAGGACAAGCTGGTCTCTTCCGAGGTCCGGCCCGTGGTCGAGTCGGCCATATCGGAGGCGCTCGCCACCTGGTTCGAGGAGCACCCGAACGAGGCCAAGCGCATCACCGCCAAGGTGGTGGAGGCCGCCGCCGCCCGCGAGGCCGCCCGCAAGGCGCGCGAGCTGACCCGGCGCAAGGGCGCCCTGGACATCACCTCGCTGCCGGGCAAGCTGGCCGACTGCCAGGAGCGCGACCCGGCGCTGTCCGAGCTGTTCATCGTCGAGGGCGACTCGGCGGGCGGCTCGGCCAAGCAGGGCCGCTCGCGCCAGTACCAGGCGATCCTGCCGCTCCGCGGCAAGATCCTGAACGTGGAGCGGGCGCGCTTCGACAAGATGCTCGGCTCGGCGGAGATCGGCACGCTGATCGCGGCGCTGGGCACCGGCATCGGCCGGGAGGAGTTCGACGTCGCCAAGACGCGCTACCACAAGATCATCATCATGACCGACGCCGATGTGGACGGCTCCCACATCCGCACGCTGCTGCTGACCTTCTTCTACCGCCAGATGCCGCAGGTGATCGAGCAGGGCTACCTGTACATCGCCCAGCCGCCGCTCTACCGGATCAAGCGCGGCAACTCGCGCGAGCGGTACCTGAAGGACGACAAGGCGCTGGAGGATTACCTGACCGACGAGGGCATCGACGACGTGATCTTCAGCCCGTCGTCCGACGGCGTGATGGTCGTCGGCGAGCGCCTGAAGGCCCTGGTGGAGCAGGCCCGCGCCGCGCGCGGCCCGATGGAGACCCTGACCCGCAAGGCCGGCAGCCTGCGCGTGGTCGAGCAGGCCGCCATCGCCGGCGCCTACGACCTGGCGATCCTCAACGACCCCGAGCGCGCCGCGGCCTTGGCGGCGGAGATCGCGACGCGCCTCAACACCTTGTCCGACAGCGACGGCATGACCGGCGGCGGCTGGCAGGGCAGCGCCAGCCAGGACGCCCTGGTGATCTCCCGCACCCGGCGCGGCGTGACCCACCGCCACGTCCTGGACCGCGACCTGCTGAAGAGCGTCGAGGCCCGCACCCTCAACACCATGGCCGCCTCGCTCAAGGCCAACTACGCCGGCATCGGCCGCCTGACCCACAAGGACAAGGAACTCCGCCCGATCACCGGCCCCCTGGCCCTGCTCGACGCGATCATGGAACTCGGCCGCCACGGCGTGACCATCCAGCGCTACAAGGGCCTGGGCGAGATGAACCCCGAGCAGCTCTGGGAAACCACCCTGGACCCGACCAAGCGCTCCCTGCTCCAGGTGAAGGTCAACCACGCCGACGAGGCCGAGGAGGTCTTCAGCACCCTGATGGGCGACATCGTGGAGCCCAGGCGCGAGTTCATCCAGGACAACGCGCTGAAGGTGGCGAACCTGGACGTTTGAGGGGCGACAAAAAAAGCGCATCCAACCAGCGGGAACCAATCCCCGGGAGTCCGGTTCCAAGGTTTCGATCATGGAGTCCATGTCCAACCACAGAGGGGGACCGTGACGATGACCAAGGACACCGGAAGCGCCGGCCAGGCACCGGGGACCGCCGGACGGGAGCAGCCGGCGGCGGGGGCCGGGGAGAAGAAGGAGCCCTGGTGGCGGAAGGATCCCGAAGGAAAGGAATCCTCCCTCGACCACTCCAACATGAATCCCGACAACCTGAAGAGCAACGACCTCTAGCCGGGTTTTCCGAGCCGGATCTTGATGCGGATCAAGGTCCGCGGCGGAACATCGCGTAAACTCGGGACGAGGCTGCCGGAAGCCCGTATTTCCGGCGATGCCACTTTCCGGAGACACTGGCGAGACCTTCGAGGATGCGAAGCGGTATCGGCAAGATCACGAGGACCCTGGTGGCGTGCCTGCTTCTGTTGGCGCTGCCCGGGGCCGCGTTCGTGTCGGACGCCGCGTTCGCCCATCACCTCCGGCACGGCTGCGACCATGCCGCCGGCCACGCCGCCGGCCCGGAGGGCCATCGCGCTGGAACCGCGGCGACCCTCCCGTCCGATGCGGACGGGGGTGACTGCGCCGGCAGGGGCGATGCCGGCCTCAAATGCCGCATCGGCCTCCAGTGCATGACGGTGACCGGCGGTCTTCCCGCCTCCTTCGTCCTGCCCCTGGTCCGCCTGCCCGCCGGTTCGGAGCTGCCGCCGGCCGCCGCATTGCTGGACGGCATAGATCCGGCTCCCGTCCTTCATCCTCCCAGACCGCTCGCCTGATCGGCCCGGAACGCCGGCTTGTCCGGCGGCGGGATTCGAACCCGGCTTGCACGTCGCTCCGCCGTCTCTTCGCGCCCCGTCGCGGAGACGGCATGGATTTCCAGGAGGAAATGATGAAGACCTTCACCCGCATGACGCTCCCCGCCTTCGTTCTGCTGGCCTCGGCGGCCCTCGCCCAGGCCCAGCCGCAACCCCGGCCCCCGGAGGATGACCACCAGGCCCACCATCCCGCCGGCCAGACCGCGCAGGCGCAGCCCGCCCCCGATCCGGCGCCGCAGCCGGGCGCCGGCATGGGAATGCCCGGCATGGGCGGCCAGCAGATGCCGATGCAGGGCATGTCCATGGGCGGCCACCAGGGCGGCATGATGGGCCAAGGCGGCATGATGACGGGCTGCCCGATGATGCGCTCCGGCCAGGGCGGCAGTTCCGCAGGCATGCCCATGATGCAGGGGATGGGCCAGGGCGGCATGGGCCAAGGCAATATGGGTCAAGGCGGCATGGGCGGCATGGGCCAAGGCAATATGGGCCAAGGCGGCATGGGCATGCCCTTCGAGCATGTCGAGGGCCGCGTCGCCTTCCTGAAGGCCGAGATCGGCATCACCGACGCGCAGCAGAAATTCTGGAACGACTTCGCCGACGCGATGCGCCGGAATGCGGAAACCCACCGGACCATGCATCGGCAGATGATGAGCCTGGAAGCCGCCGCCTCGGACTGGCAGGACCGTCTCGAGCGGCGCGCCCGGATCATGACGGCCCGCGCCGAGGCGATGAGCGCGCTGAACGCCGCCGCCGGACCCCTGTTCGCCGCCCTGTCGGAGGATCAGCGGGACAAGGCCGAGAGGTTGCTTTCCGGCCCCATGGGCATGATGTGAGTGGGGCGGTTCCCGCCGCCTGGAACCGATCCGCCAAAAACCCTCGGGGGCGCCCGCATGCGGTGCGGGCGCCCCGCTCCGGGAGATATCATGAAGACCAGCAAGACCCTGCTCGCCGCCCTGACCGGCGCCTTCGCGATCGGTGCCGCCGCCTTCGCCCCGGCCATGCCCGCCCACGCCGACCCGGCCGCCGCCGGCCAGGAGGTGGAGGTCTGGAAATCCCCCAGTTGCGGCTGCTGCGGCGGCTGGGTGAAGCACATGCAGGCCGCCGGCTTCACCGTGAAGGTCCACGACATCGAGGACGTCCAGCCGGTCAAGACGGCCAGCGGCGTCCCCGACGCGCTCGGCTCCTGCCACACCGCCAAGGTCGGCGGCTACGTGGTCGAGGGACACGTCCCGGCGACGGACGTCCTGCGCCTGCTCGCGGAGAAGCCCAAGGCGACGGGGCTGGCCGCACCCGGAATGCCGGCGGACGCGCCCGGCATGGATCTGGGCACCGGCCAGCCCTACGACGTGATCCTGTTCGACGCCGGCGGCGGCGCCCAGGTCTACGCGCGGCACTGATCCCGGCCCGGCGGGCCGGTGATAACGCACGAGGAAACGGAGGACCGGCATGGCCGATCCGCATCCCGCAGGCAATCATCACGGCCACCACCACGGCCATTCCCATCCGGACCACGGCAAGCCGACGGCGAAGGACCCCGTCTGCGGCATGGCCGTGGACCCGGCCACGTCCCGGCACCGCGCCGAGCACGGCGGGCGGACCCTGCATTTCTGCTCCTCCGCCTGCCATGACAGGTTCGTCGCCGATCCCGACCGGTACCTGAACCCCGCCGGCGCGCCGCCGGAGCCGGCCGGACAGGGCGTCATCTACACCTGCCCGATGCATCCGGAGATCCGCCAGGAAGGCCCCGGCACCTGTCCCATCTGCGGCATGGCGCTGGAGCCGGTCGCGGGCGGCGCGGAGGACGGGCCGAACCCCGAACTCGCCGACATGAGCCGGCGTTTCCGGATCGGCGCCATCCTGACCGTCCCGCTGCTGATCCTGGAGATGGCGGCGCACCTTCCCGGCATGGGGCTCCATGGCGTCATTGCGCCCCGCGTCTCCCTGTGGATCCAGTTCCTGCTGGCCACGCCGGTCGTCCTGTGGGCCGGGTGGCCGCTGCTGGAGCGCGGCTGGCGGTCCTTCGTGACCCGCCGCCTCAACATGTTCTCGCTGATCGCGCTCGGCGTGGGCGCCGCCTACCTTTTCAGCCTCGTCGCCACGTTCCTGCCGGGCCTCTTCCCGGCCGGGTTCCGGAACGCGGAGGGACTGGTCGCGGTCTATTACGAGGCCGCCGCCGTCATCACCGTCCTGGTGCTGCTGGGGCAGATGCTGGAACTCCGCGCGCGGGAGCGGACCGGCGGCGCCATCAAGGCGCTGCTGAACCTGGCCCCCAAGACGGCGCGGCGCATCCGCGACGGCGGCGAGGACGAGGAGGTCCCGCTCGACCGGGTGCGGGTCGGCGACCGCCTGCGGGTCAGGCCCGGCGAGAGCGTCCCGGTGGACGGCACCGTCCTCGACGGGCGCGGCGCGGTGGACGAATCCATGGTGACCGGCGAGTCGATGCCGGTGGGGAAGGAGCCGGGGGCGAAGGTCATCGGCGGCACCCTCAACCAGACCGGCGCGCTGGTCGTGCGGGCGGACGGGGTCGGTTCCGACACGATGCTGTCGCGCATCGTCGCCATGGTCGCGGAGGCCCAGCGCAGCCGGGCTCCCATCCAGCGGCTCGCCGACATCGTGTCCGCCTGGTTCGTGCCCTCCGTGATCGTCGTGGCCGTGCTGGCCTTCGCCGCCTGGATGGCCTGGGGGCCGTCCCCCGCCTTCGCCCACGCCCTCATCGCCGCCGTCTCGGTCCTGATCATCGCCTGTCCCTGCGCCCTGGGGCTGGCGACGCCGATGTCCATCATGGTCGGGGTCGGCAAGGGAGCGGGCGCGGGCGTGCTGATCAAGAACGCGGAGGCGCTGGAGCGGTTCGAGAAGGTGGACACGCTGGTCGTGGACAAGACCGGCACGCTGACCGAGGGCCGGCCCCGCGTCGTCGCCGTCGTCCCGGCGCCGGGCTTCGACGAAGCGACGGTCCTGTCGCTGGCCGCCGGGCTGGAACGGTCGAGCGAGCACCCGCTGGCGGCGGCAATCGTCTCCGCCGCCCGGGACCGCGGGCTGGACCTCCTCGACGTGACCGGCTTCGGGTCGGTGACCGGCAAGGGCGTGGCCGGGCATGTCGGCGGGCGCGCGGTCTCCCTGGGCAACGCCGCCATGATGCGGGACCAGGGCGTCGATCCGGGCGACCTGGAGAGCCGCGCCGACGCGCTTCGGCGCGACGGCGCCACGGCGCTGTTCGCGTCGATCGACGGCAGGCCCGGCGGCGTGATCGCCGTCGCCGACCCGGTCAAGGCCAGCACGCCGGAGGCGCTCGCCAGGCTTCGCGATGACGGCATCCGCATCGTGATGCTGACCGGCGACAACCGGACCACCGCCGAAGCCGTGGCCCGGACCCTCGGCATCCCCGACATCGAGGCGGAGGTCCTGCCCGAGGACAAGAACCAGGTCGTGAAACGCCTCAAGGCACAGGGCCGCATCGTCGCCATGGCGGGCGACGGGGTCAACGACGCGCCGGCCCTGGCGGAGGCCGACGTCGGGGTCGCCATGGGCACCGGGACCGACGTCGCCATCCAGAGCGCCGGCGTGACCCTGGTGAAGGGCGATCTGGCGGGCATCGCGCGGGCGCGCACGCTCAGCCGGGCCACCATGTCCAACATCCGCCAGAACCTCGTCCTGGCCTTCGTCTACAACGCGCTGGGCGTCCCCGTCGCCGCCGGCCTGTTCTATCCGCTGTTCGGCTGGACCCTCAGCCCGATCATCGCCGCCGCGGCGATGGCGCTCAGCTCCGTCAGCGTGATCGGCAACGCCCTGCGCCTCAGGACGCTCCGCCTGTGAGAGAGGTCCCGCAGGATCGATGGGCCGCCCCCACGCGGTTTACGCTCTGGGTGCCCGCTGCATGGCAAAGGCGCGCCCCAGGTGGTGCTTGCAAACCCGGGCTCGACTACCCTACTGTGAAACCTGCTAAAATGCGTGATATGCGATGCGAGACCACCGGAACCGCTTTGCTTTGCCCCTTGCAGACCTCGAAAATGTGCTTCGATCGTACGGCGGTGCGGTTGCGCCTCCCGTTCTGGTCCGCAGGCGCCATCGTGATGTGGTTGGACAGGTGGTCGAGCGTATCGTTGACGACGCCGGCGTCGTCAGGGCGCGGCGCATCCTTGATGCCGCCGCCAAGGCGGAGGGCGGCGACGCCAAGGTCACTTTGCTGACAGGCATGTCGAAGGAAGAGCGGCGCGAACGCCTTTTCGGCAAGATGCCGCGTTCCTGAGTTCAGTTGAAATTTCGCGGCCCACCCGCCTCTCCCTGCGGTACATCGAAGCGAAGCCGAAGATCGTCGGCATCGTCGGTGACCATCTCGATATCACGGTGTCCCTTTCCTCGCGCCAGCAGGCCGATCTGGAACTGCTGATCGACCTGATCGAGTCGGGTGTTGCCGTCCCGGATCGCTTTTACCGCCCCAGCATGGATCGCCGAGGTGACGACATGCTCGTCAAGGGTAAGGTGATGCACCTGCATCTGGATGGACCCTCGAACGCACTGGTGTATTTGATCCAGTACGACGATGCCGTGCTCATCATCGAAGTGAACTCTCACATTCACTTGAACGACAAGCCGGAGGGGAAGAAGTTCCGCGCCGACCTGATCGGCAAGGCCGAGCGTAACCTCCATAAGGATCTTCAGGCCGGACCCGCTCCACTCCTTGCCGGTCGTCGAATCAGGAAACCTCGGACGTGAAGGTTCTCCCGGTTCCCCGACCCGCCCCTCTTTTCACGATGCCGGCCGATCCCATCCCGCTCTCGAAAGCCCCGGGGCAGGCCGTTTGAACGCCCGGCCATCCCGCCGGTGACCCCGCGCCCATCCGCCGCACCCTGCATGATCACGGCACGGAATCCCGCGTCGGCCTGTTCCTCTCCGGTGAACCCGCAGAGCATAGAACCGGGCATCGAACGCGAGGGCTGCCATGAGCTGGTCAATCCCCATCGGGACCGTCAAGGGCACGGTCATCCGGATCCACGTCACCTTTCTTCTCTTCCTCGTCTGGATCGGCGCGATGCATTACGCCCAGGGCGGCGGGCCGGCGGCGCTGGAAGGCGTCGTCTTCATCGTGCTGCTGTTCGCCTGCGTGCTGCTGCACGAGTTCGGGCACGTCTTCGCGGCGCGGCGCTACGGGGTGCAGACGCCTGACATCACCCTGCTGCCGATCGGCGGCGTGGCGCGGCTCGAGCGCATCCCCGAGAAGCCGTCGCAGGAGCTGGTGATCGCGCTGGCCGGTCCTGCCGTCAACGTCGTGATCGCCGCCGCCCTCTACGTGGCGCTCCTGGCCGGCGGGTTCCCGCTGTCGGTCGGCCTGCCCGCCGACGGGTCGGAGGTCCAGAACCCCGGCGTCAGCATGCTGGCCCGGCTCGCCTGGGTGAACGTGTTCCTGGTGCTGTTCAACCTGATCCCCGCCTTTCCCATGGACGGCGGCCGGGTCCTGCGGGCCTTCCTGGCCCAGCGCATGGGCTATGGGCGCGGCACGGCGGTGGCCGCCACGATCGGGCAGGGCGTCGCCTTCGTGTTCGGCCTGCTGGGCCTGTTCGGCAATCCCCTGCTGCTGTTCATCGCGCTGTTCGTCTATCTCGCCGCCTCGTCGGAAGCCCACGCGGTGCAGATCCGCGAGGTCTCCCGCGGGGTCATGGCCGGCGACGCCATGATCACCCAGTTCGAAAGCCTGTCCCCCGCCAGCGTCGTCGAGGACGCCGTGCAGTGCCTGATCCACACCACGCAGCACGAATTCCCCATCGTGGACGGCTCCGGCCGGCTGCGCGGGGTGCTGACCCGCGACGACATGATCCGGGCGCTGCGGGACCGCGGTCCCGACACGCCCGTGCTGGAGGTGATGCGCACCGACATCCCGGTGATCGGCCAGCGCCAGAACCTGGAGGAGGCCCTGCGCCTGATGCAGGAGAACCGCCTTCCCGCCGTCGGCATCAACGACGCCACCGGACGCCTGGTCGGGCTGATCACCCCGGAGAATGTCGGCGAGATGATGATGGTCGAGGCCGCCCGCCCCAAGGGCGGCCCCCGCGCTCCCCGGACTTCGGCGCCGCTTCCCGGCCGGTAACCGGCCTGCGCAGCGGCGGCGTCCCGCCGCCCAAGGTGCGCGTGACGCGCACCCTCCCAGGGATCACGCCTGCCGATCTTAAGATTGAATTCCTGAAAAAGAAAGGATAAAACACCTACAACCAGTCCCCCGTCCGGAGAGCCCCGCCATGCCCGAGAACGTCTCCCAGCTCCCCCGCCGCCGCGAAGCCTTCGCCCGCCACGTCGCGGCCGGCCGCAGCCTGGCGGAGGCGGCGCGGCTCTCCGGCTATGCCCATGACAGCGCGCGCCAGACCGGTTCGCGCCTGATGAAGGAAGGGGAGGTCGCCGCCCGGGTGGCCCAGCTCGCCGCCGAGGAGGACCGCCGCCAGCGGGAGGAAACCGACGAGCTGGTCGGCATCCTCAAGCGCGTGATGCTCGACGCGGTGGAACGCCACCGCCACTCCGCGGCCCTGCGCGCCGTGGATCAGATCGCCCGGTTCCGCGGCCTCGCCGTCGCCAAGCCGGCGGCGCGCGGGTCCGCCGCCCGTGCCGGGGATGGCGACGGCCACGCTCCCGCCCCCACAAACACGGAGGAATCCGACGGACCTCCCGGCGACGTCGATAATTTCAGCAACATCCTGTTCGACCCGCCGATGCCGCCGGAATCCATCCCTCCGGTCGAGGCCGCCCCCGTCCCCCCGGACCCGAAGAAGGAGGAGAGCAAGGCCCGCGAGGCGAAGGCGGAGCGGCGGTCCCTGTGCCGGGACCTGATCGTGAGGCACCACCCCCAATTGATCCCGCGCATCCGGGACGGTGAGGAGCCCGAAGCGTTCTTCGACGCGGACTATCGGCTGCTGCCCGCCGACCGGTGGCCCGAGGATCGCCTTCGGCTGCGCGAACCGGCCCCGGCCTCCGCGGTTTCGGCCCCTGCTCCGGCCCAGGCTCCGGCTTCCCGGGCTCCGACCTCCCCTGTCCGGGGTCGATGATGACGAATCATGACATTCCCTGCCCCGGAACGCCGCCGCTCTCGAACAACCCTGACCGCGCTCCTGTTGAGCGGCATCCCGTCAACGGGTACCTTGTCACACCGTCCGGATCGGCGGCATTCGCCGACATGAGCCGCCGATCCCGATGGCAAGGATGACAAGCTCCCGGCCGTGGCGGCACGGCACGGGGCATGCCATGGACAGGCCGCCAGGAAGGGACATGCCTTGACCACCGACATCAACGATCGGGTACTGCTCGACATCGCGGGGGGCGTCGCGACGCTGACGCTCAACCGGCCGGGCGCGCTCAACGCCCTCGACACCAAGCTTGCCGAGGGGCTGTCGGCCGGCCTGTCCCGCTGCGAGGAGGACGACGCGGTCCGCGCGGTGGTGATCCGCGGCGCCGGCGACAATTTCATGGCCGGCGGCGATATCAAGATGTTCTCCGCCCTGCTGGCGGAATCCAGCGGCGCCCGGCGCAGCTATTTCGAGCGACTGATCCACCAGGTCCACGAATCCATCGTCATCCTGCGGCGCATGCCCAAGCCGGTCGTCGCCAGCGTGCGCGGCGCCACCGCCGGTTTCGGCGTCAGCCTCGTGCTGGCCTGCGACCTCGCCATCGCGGCCGACGACGCCGTCTTCACGCTGGCCTATTGCCATATCGGCGTCAGCCCGGACGGCGGCTCGACCTTCCACCTGGCCCGCGCCGTCGGCATGAAGAAGGCGATGGAGATCGCGCTGCTGGGCGATCGCTTCAGCGCCACCGACGCCGAAAGCCTCGGCCTGATCAACCGCGCCGTCACCTCCGCCAACCTGGAGGACGAGACCGCCAAGCTCGCCAACCGGCTCGCGGCCGGCCCGACCGCGGCCTATGGGCGGACCAAGCAGCTGCTCAACGCGTCGCTCAACACGACCCTGGAAACCCAGCTCCAGGCGGAAGCCGAGCGGTTCGCCGCCAGCGCCGTGACCTCCGACTTCGCGGAGGGCGTCACCGCCTTCCTGGAGAAGCGCAAGCCCTCCTTCACCGGCAAATAATCACAAGAACCAGTCGCACCGCGATTTCGGAGGAAACGACCATGGCACCCGCCGGCACCGGCACCCTTTCGGGCAAGACCCTGTTCATCACCGGCGCCAGCCGCGGCATCGGCAAGGCCATAGCCCTGCGCGCGGCGCGCGACGGCGCCAACATCGTCATCGCCGCCAAGACGACCGAGGCCCACCCCAAGCTTCCCGGCACCATCCACAGCGCGGCGGAGGAGATCGAGGCCGCCGGCGGCAAGGCGCTGGCCGTCCAGGTCGATATCCGCGACGAGGCCCAGATCGCCGCCGGCGTCGCCCAAGCGGTGGAGACGTTCGGCGGGATCGACATCCTGGTCAACAACGCCAGCGCCATCAGCCTGACCGGCACGCTGGAAACGCCGATGAAGCGCTTCGACCTCATGATGGGCGTCAACGCGCGCGGCACCTTTGCCACCTCCCAGGCCTGCATCCCGCATCTCAGCAAGGCCGCCAATCCCCATGTCCTGATGCTGTCGCCGCCGCTCGCGATGAATCCCAAGTGGTTCAAGGACCACACGGCCTACACCATGGCGAAATACGGCATGAGCATGTGCGTTCTGGGCATGAGCGCCGAGTTCCGGGACGCCGGCATTGCCGTCAACGCCTTGTGGCCGCGCACCCTGATCGCGACCGCCGCCCTCGCCATGATCCCCGGCGTCGATCCCGGGACCGGCCGCAAGCCGGAGATCGTCGCCGACGCGGCCCACGCCATCCTGTGCCGCGACAGCCGGAGCTGCACCGGCAATTTCTTCATCGACGACGAGGTGTTGAGGGAGGAAGGAATCACCGACTTCGCCCCCTATGCCGTCGATCCGTCGAAACCCCTGATGTCCGACCTTTTCCTGGACTGATCCGGGAACACATAGGACGACAGGGAGGAAGAAACGAATGAAACTGTCCAGAACCATCCGGGCCGCCTGCATCGCGGCCGCCGCAGGCGCCGTCGTCGCGGTCGCCGCCGTCCCCGCCCGTGCCGTCGAGGTGACCATCGGTTATCTCGGCCAACAGGAACCCCCGCGCGAGCCGCTGTCCTTCGTCGAGCCGATCCTGGAGGACGAGGGTATCCAGGGCGCCCAGCTCGGGCTGAAGGACAACGCGACCACCGGCCGGCTGCTCGGCCAGGACTTCAAGCTGGACGAGGCGATCGTGCCGGAGGACGGCGACCCCGCTGCCGCCGCGCGCGAGATGCTGGGGCGCGGCGTCAGGCTGATCGTCTCCGACCTGCCGGCCCAGGCCCTGCTCGCCATCGCCGACCTGCCGGAAGCCGGCGACGCCCTGATCCTGAATGCCCGCGCGCGCGACGACAGCCTGCGCCGCGACCAGTGCCGCGCCAATGTCCTGCACACCATCCCCAGCCGGGCCATGCTGGCCGACGCCCTCGGCCAATACCTCGTGTTCAAGCGCTGGACCCGCTGGTTCCTGGTCGAGGGGCCGGGCGAGGGCGACAAGAAGCTGGCCGAGGCGATCCGCAGGACCGCCAAGCGCTACAACACCCGAATCGTGGTGGACAAACCCTGGACCTTCGAGACCGGCAACCGCCGCACCGACAGCGGCGCCGTCAACGAGCGCGACGCCATCCAGGGTTTCACCCAGGTGGACGACTACGACATCCTGATCGTCGCCGACGAGGGGGACCAGTTCGGCGAATATCTGGTTCACCGCACCGCCCGCCCGCGCCCGGTCGCCGGAACACAGGGGCTGGTGCCCACCGCCTGGTCGCGGGTGACGGAGAACTGGGGCGCCACCCAGCTCCAGCGCCGGTTCGAGCGTCAGGCCGGCCGCAGCATGACCGAACGCGACCACACCGCCTGGCTGGCGGTCCGCACCATCGGCGAGGCCGCGACCCGGACCAACTCGGCCGATCCCAAGACGATCGAGGGCTTCATCCGCAGCCCCGACTTCGCGCTGGGCGGCTTCAAGGGCCAGCCGCTCAGCTTCCGCCCGTGGGACGGCCAGATGCGCCAGCCGATCCTGCTGGTCAACCCGCGCATGCTGGTCTCCGTTTCCCCCCAGGAAGGCTTCCTGCACCAGGTGACGGAACTGGACAGCCTGGGCGACGACCGGCCGGAGACCCGGTGCCGGTTCTGATTGAACTTGGCACCGACGAGGGGAACCGGGGTCAGGGCGCCCGCTCCCCCGTCCCGGCGATCACGCGGCGGTCGTCCTGGCGCCGCGTGAAGCCGGCGGCGTCCAGGTGTTCCAGCAGCGGGATGCTGAACTTCCGCGAGATGCCGAGCAACCGGCCCAGGTCGGCGACCAGGAAGCCGCCGGCCCGGTCGGCAAGATGGATCGCCATGATCCGCTTCGCCTTGGCGACCGCGTCGCGGTGGAACAGGATGTCGCGCTTCTGCACCCGGTCGGTGGTCCGGACCAGCGTCCCGGTGCGGACCAGATAGCGCACCGCCTGGAACCGGGCCTTGTCCGACCCGACCACGGCGGCGAGGTCCGGCGGCGTCAGCCCGCCCTCCCGGAAGGGCGTCTCGACCGCCGCGATGACGCTCCGGTCCCGTTCCGACATCAGGGCCGCCGGGTTGAAATCCCGGTGGCGCAGCCGCCCCCCGTCATTGACCAGGATGCCCCGGCGGACAAGGCCGGCGGCCAGGGCGGCGGCAGTGCGCTCCAGCCTCTCCCGGGGCAGGCCCGGCTCGGTCGGGTGGCGGCGGTGATGCTCCTCGACCAGCGCCAGAAGGCGGCATTCCTGGTCGCGCAGCACCTCCGCCAGGAGCACGGTGTCCTCGCCCAGAAACTCGGCCCCCGCATCCGGCAGGATGCCGCACAGCATTTCACGTGAAACCGCCAGCAGCCGGCACAGCTCCGCGACCGCGCTCCCCTCGGCGCCGGCGGCTCGAAGCCGGGCCGCGACCACGGCGGCCGGCGCCCCGGTCGCCAGCACGCTGAGGAACTCCAGCGCGGCGGCGTCATGGCGCCGACGCCTTCGGGACGCCGGGTCGAGGATCCGCCCGCCGCCGACCGTGGACGGCGGCGATGGCGTGCGGAGGATGAAGGGTTCGCCGGCCGGCACCGCGACCGGCTCGCCGGCCTGGAGCTGGACCGGGGCGCGGTCCCCCGGCTCCAGCCGGTCCCGGTCCAGCAGCCGCACCCGTGCCGACGTCTCCGTGGTGCCGACCAGCAGGCGGACCACCGACCCGCTCCCAAGATCCCGGCCGGCGGAGGGCAGCAGCCGCAAATCCGCGTCGAGCCAGACGGAGGGGACCAGCAGGCCGGGCGTCGCCAACGCGTCGCCCCGCGTCAGGTCGGACAGCTCGACCCCGCGCAGGTTGACGGCGGTGCGCCGCCCGGCCCCGGCGGTCTCGACCGCTCGGCCATGGATCTGGAGGCTGCGGACCCGCGCGCTCCGCCCGCCCGGCTGGATCTCCACCGCGTCGCCGACCCGCAGCGCGCCGCGCCGGAGCGTGCCCGTCGCGACCGTCCCGAAACCGGCCACCGCGAACACCCGGTCGGCCGGCAGGAAGAAGACCCCGGCATCCGCCCCGGTCCCGGCCTCGCGGGGCAGGGTTGCCAGCACCTCGCGCAGCCGGTCCAGGCCGGCCCCCGTCACGGCGGAGGTCGGGACCGCCGTGACCTCCGCGATGCCCGCGGCCCGCGCCAGCTCGCAGGCGGCCCGTCCGGCGGCCTCGGCCCGTCCGGCATCCACCAGGTCGCACTTGGCGACCGCGACGATGCCCCGCTTCACGCCGATCAGCCCGGCGATCTCCACATGCTCCACGGTCTGCGGCTTGATCCCCTCGTTCGCCGCGACCACCAGCAGGACCGCGTCGATGCCGGTGGCGCCGGAGATCATGGTGCGGACGAAGCGTTCGTGGCCGGGCATGTCGATCAGGTCGATCTCGCCGTCCGGCACCGCCAGATGGGCGAAGCCCAGCGCGATGGAGATGCCGCGCCGCTTCTCCTCCTCCAGCCGGTCCGTGTCGATCCCGGTCAGCGCCCTGACCAGGGCCGTCTTGCCGTGGTCCACATGGCCGATCACCCCGACCAGTGCGCTCCTCATGGGGCCGGGACTCCCTGGACCGCTGCCCGGACCGCCCCCCGGATTGCTGTCGCGATCACCGGCAGGTCCGCGTCGGCCAGCGTCCTCATGTCCAGGACGAACCGGTCCGCGGCGATCCTGCCGACCACCGCCGGCCGGTGCAGCCTCAGCCGCCGCGCCAGCTCCGCCGTGCCCAGTCCCGCCGCCCGAAGCGTCACCAGCCGGGTCGGCAGCGCCGTCTCCGGCAGGGAGCCGCCGCCGGAATAGCTCTTGCCCTCGGCGCCCGCGACCTCCAGCCCGTCGATGCCGGCCAGCAGTTCCGCCAGCCGGCCGGCCCGCTCCTCCAGCCGGTGCAGGGGAGTTGCCAGCATGGCGAGCACCGGCACGGCAGCCACCACCCTCGCCGGGTCCAGGTACAGCTTCAGCGTGGCTTCCAGCGCCGCCAGCGACAGCTTGTCGATCCGGACCGCCCGCAGCAGTGGATGCTTCTTTAACTGGACAACCAGGTCGCGACGGCCTACTATGATGCCAGCCTGCGGACCCCCCAGCAACTTGTCCGCGCTGAACATCACCAGATCGATACCCGATGCGACGCTTTCCCTCACGGTCGGTTCGTGGGGCAGGCCGATGTCGCGCAGGTCGAACAGGGTGCCGCTTCCCAGATCCTCCATCACCACCAGCCCGCGCCGCCGGCCCAGGTCCGCCAGCTCGGCAAGGTCGGGTGCGCTGGTGAAGCCGACGATGCGGTAATTGCTCTGGTGGACCTTCAGGACCACCCGGGTCTCCGGCGTGATCGCCGCCTCGTAGTCGGACGCCCGGGTCTTGTTGGTGGTCCCGACCTCGACCAGCCGGGCGCCGCCCTGGCGGATCACGTCGGGCACCCGGAAGGAACCGCCGATCTCCACCAGCTCGGAGCGGGAGACCAGGGCCTCGCCGCCCCCGGCCACGGCGCTCAGCGCCAGCAGCACGGCGGCGGCATTGTTGTTGACCACCAGGGCCGCCTCCGCCCCGGTAAGCCGGCACAGCAGGCCGGTGACGGCGGCGTAGCGCGATCCGCGGGTGCCGCTCTCCAGGTCGAATTCCAGGTTCGTGTAGCCGGCGGCGACGTCGGCGACCGCCGTAACCGCCGGTTCCGCCAGGGGGGCGCGGCCCAGGTTGGTGTGGATCACGATACCGGTGCCGTTGATCACCCGGCGCATCCGGTCATGGCGCAGCGGTTCCAGCGCCGACCGGACCGAGTCGAAGAAGCTGTCCGCGGGAAAACTCTCGAAGCACGCGGCCCCGTCCAGCACGGCGCGGCGCAGCGCATCGAGCGCGCCGCGGACCGCCTCGGTCACCAGCACGCGCGGGAACTCCGCCAGGAGGGCGGCGGCCTCGGTGCTCTCCAGCAGCTTCTGGACCTGGGGAAGGGCGCGGAGAGCCGCCGGGGCGGCAGGGGAAGAGGACGGAACGACATGCATGACTTCGGATGTGGAGTCCGCCGCCCCGCGACCCACCCCATCCAATCGTCCTACCCCGACCGGACCCCCGCCGGAGTACGGACCGTTGTGTCCTTGGCGGAGAGAACGATGTCAGGATTCCGCATGATCGCCGCGAGGGCGATCGCGGTCTTGTCACTCCCCATCTCCGCTGCTCCATCCCATGCCGAAGGAGGTATCCACTTAATCTTCGTAACGGAATACATAAAATTACATAAAATATGCCGATACTTCAGTCGAGGGCTTTGGGATGGGCTTGGTTACGAAGACGCTGGACAGGACTGCACCCGCGCAGGCGTCCGCCGACGCTGCCCGCCCCCTGTCCGCACGGCTGAGCCTCGCCCTCTGGATCCTCCTGATGTCCGCCCTGTGGGTGCTGGTCGTGGCCGGCGCCTGCGCCCTGCTCGGCATCGAATTCTAGCCTCTCGCCCCGCAATTCCTGGACCGCCGCCTGTTCTCGACGGATGTGACAGACCCTCCACATCCGAGTTCCGGGGCCCTGGATTGCAGCAAGACCAGATCAAGCGGGATACCATCCTTCTGCCCGACGGCCGGCGCCTGGGCTACGCCGAGTACGGCGACCCCGACGGACCGCCCGTCATGTACTGCCACGGTTTTCCCAGCTGCCGGCTGGAACCGGGCATGGTCGAGATTTCGGGCGTCCGGCTGGTCGCGCTGGACCGTCCGGGCTACGGCCGGTCCGATCCCAGGCCGGGGCGCCGGCTGGCGGATTGGCCGGCCGACGTGGCGGCAGCCGCCGACGCGCTGGGGATCGACCGTTTCGCGGTGGCCGGCGTCTCGGGCGGGGCGCCCTATGCCGCTGCCTGCGCGGCGCTGCTCCCGGGCCGCGTCACCGGGCTGGCGCTGATCTGCGGCATAGCGCCGCCGAACATGGGGTGGGAAGCCGGCGGTGCCGCGGCGCAGCTGATGATGCTGGACCGGCTCCCCGGCTCCGCGACGCTGGCCGTGGGCGTGGGGCGACGCCTCGTCCTCGGCCTGCGGTCGGCCTCGCTGCTGCGGGCGCTGCTGCGGTTCGGCCGCCTGCCGGAGGCGGACCGCCGCGTCCTGGCCGGGCGGGCCGGCATCCATGTGCTGGACAGCTTCCGGGAGGCGCTGCGGAACGGTCCGCAGGGTGCCCTCGACGATGTGCGCAACTTCGCCCAGCCCTGGAATTTCCACGTCGGAGACATCGCGGTGCCGACGGTGATCTGGCATGGCGACATGGACAATCAGGTACCCGTGGCAGCGGCCGAAGTGTACGCAAGGCTGATTTCCCACGCCCAACTGTGTATCAAAGATGGTGAGGGTCATTTTTCACTGGTCGTTCAATATAACCGCACCATCATCTCTTCTTTTTTTGCCATTGCGGAAAGGTACGCGCTGACCGATGTTACATCTGCGGCTCGCACATTTCCGCCTGCGGGAGGATGAGCCGGAAAAACCCGTCTGGTTTCTCAACGACAGAACAAGAACATGCACATAGATACCGTACGCGCTGCCTACCGCCGTTATGCCGGCGTCTACGATCTCGTCTTTGGCAAGAGCTTCGAGGCGGGGCGCCAGCAGACGCTCGACCGGATCAATGCGCGCAAGAAGCTCCGCATCCTGGAAGTCGGGGTCGGCACCGGCCTGTCCCTGCCGGACTACAATCCCGACCACACGATCGTCGGCATCGACGCGTCGGAGGAGATGCTGAACATCGCGCGCGAGCGGGTCGCCAAGAAAGGGATCCGGAACGTCGAGAGCCTGGTCGAGATGGACGCCCAGAAGATGACGTTCGAGGACCACAGCTTCGACGTGGTCGTCGCGATGTATGTGATGACCGTGGTGGAAGACCCCCAGGCCGTCATGGACGAGCTGAAGCGGGTCTGCAAGCCGGGCGGCGACATCTACATCGTCAACCACTTCTCGGCGGAGAAGGCCGGCCTGCGGCTGAAGTTCGAGCGGATGATCGCCAACTTCGCCGAGTTGCTGGGCTGGCACGCCGACATGCCCATGTCGCCGCTGCTGTCGAACGCCGGGATCGAGATCGTGACGATCGCCAAGCTGCCGCCGTTCGGCATGTTCACGATGGTCCACTGCCGGAATTCCGACAGTTCGGGCGGCCGGATGCTCCAGGCGGTCGGGACCTGAAAGGTCGCGCCGCGGCGGTTCAGGCCCTCCCGCCCCTCCGGCCGCCGGGGCCGGGCCGGCAGGTGGACCCGAACCGCCGCGCGATGCCGCCGGCGGACGGGAAGGAAACGTACCGTTACTGCGCCGCGATCAGCAGGATCACCATGTTCGCCGCGGCGGCGGCCACCATGGTCGGCACCAGCCAGGTCGGGTGGGTGACGAACAGGGCGACGATGACCAGCAGGCCGACCAGGGCGAGAACGCCGGCGGCAAGGGGCTTCAGATAGACGTCCATTCCAGGATCTCCATGACTTGACAGGGCGCGCATGTGGGCTTGTGCGAAAGCTACACGATGCGGTCCCGCGGGGCTGTCCAAACCATGCGCCGGGCCGTGCGGCCTGTTGTCACAAGATCGACGGAAATCCGCCCCGGCACCGCGCGCCGGAACCGTCTTCGCCGGGGGCGGTTGATCCAGGATCGACCAACTGCCCTGACTGGAAGGAGCCGAGACCATGGAAGAGGCGCACCTGGTCGCTCTCTACACCCGATTCGATACCGCCCTGCGCGTGATGGACGAACTGGGCGCCGAAGGCTTCGGCGACGGCGCGGTCAACGTCCTGTCGCCCCACGCGGCCGGGCGGCACGGGACGGCGACCGCCGGGGATCTCCCGACGGACCGTCCGGGAAAGCACGACGTCAATGTCTCGGGTCTCGGCCCCATCGTAGTGATCGGTCCGCTCGCCGAGCGGATCCGCGACCGGGAACTGATCCAGGTCCTGCATGACCGCGGGATAACCCTGGAGGTCGCCCAGCGCGCGGTGGAGGGACTCCGCCGGGGCGGCTCCATCGTCGTGGTCGAGACCGCCGCCTCGGGCCATGACCGCGCGCTCGCGGTGATCGACCGGCACCGGCCCGGTGGGCTGGAGAGCCTGGGAACCGCCTATCTCGAGCCCGGTTGGAGCCGCGCCGACGAGGTCGCGGGGGCCGAAGGCGTGCTGGAGATCGCGGACGACCGGCTGAACGTCAAGAAGCCGGGCGAGGATGCCTCAAGCTTCCGGTCCCTGGCGCCCGGGCCGGAGGAACTGCGGGTGGAGAAATCGGGCGGCCGCAGTTCCGAAGCCGGGAGCGGCGAACTGCACGGCAGCCAGCCGGCAGGCCCGGATCGCTGAACGGGGGCGGTAAATCCGGCCTGGAAAAGCAGGAACCCCCGCATGCTCTCGGGCAGCGGGGGTTCGGAAGCGGTTAAGACATTACCGCAAACCGGTGCAATACCGGATCAAATCTGGTAGCATGTGAGGTGCCGATTCAACGGCAAACTCATGTAATCGCCGGCGGACTCATGGATTTTACTCACCCTCCAATCAATCGGCCATTGGCCTATCTTCTGGATTCTGGCCGGAGAACCGGCCGCGGAGAAGTTTATCCTGATCTGACGACCTCCTCGTTCTTGCTACATCTTTATGATGTGCCTTTGTCATCGACCTGTCAAGCGGTCGTCCCTGATGAAAAATGCACGCTCGGCGAAAAAAATGGAAATCGGCTCTGGACAACGCCTCCGCAGGGTCGTAGATACGCGTCCCCACGACGCGGGTGTAGCTCAGTTGGTTAGAGCGCCGGCCTGTCACGCCGGAGGCCGCGGGTTCAAGTCCCGTCACTCGCGCCATTTTCCTCCCAGTGAGGTTTTCCGATCAGGAACACCACTGGTCGAGGCATATTTCAGGATTACTGAAATCTAAAGTGGTATACCGGTGGTCCATGGACTGCTGCGCGGACCACAACCGCCTTCTCCTCTGCTAGCCTCGGGAGACGTGCTCTCCACGGTGGAGAGCCGCGACGGGAACAGTTTCCGTCCAAGGCCCTTTCGAAGGGGCAGCGCAAGATGGCTTCGTGTTCCGGCTCAATGAACGATACTAGTATTCTCGATGTCGACCGGCCTTTCTGGCCAGGCGGGGGCAGGGACGAGACCCTGGAGCAGATCCGCGCCGCCCTGATGCGCCCCCATCCTCTGGTGCTGTTCACCGGTGCTCCGGAGGTCGGCAAGTCCCGGCTGGTCCGCGAACTGGCGGAACGCCAGAAGGCCCAGGGTACCGTGTGCGCCTTCATGCCCCCTGCCATGCCCCCCGCCGACATCCGGCCGGCAACCGACTCCGAACGGCTGCTCGCCGCCCTGGGAACGGTGGCCATTGCAGGCGCGGCCGCGGAGGAACTGACCCGGCTGGCGAACGAATTCGCCCGCAGGACATCGCCGCCGAAGGGCATCCGCGCTCCGGTGCCCCAGGCGCTGCTGATCGTCGACGGTGCCGATACCCTCGACGGGGCGACGCTCGACCGGCTCGCCGTGCTGACCCGCGAGGGCCCGGTCGCCCTGCTTCTGGCCGGGCGCACCGCTCTGGTGGAGGCCCTGGTCCGTTCCGCTGCCAAGCCGGTGCGCGGCGCGGTCACGGCCCGCATCCACCTGGACCCGCTCTCCGACGGCGCGGCCGGGGATTTCATCGCCGCCCTGGTCGCGGCCCGCGGCGAGGCCGCCGACATCGCGCCCGGCACGGTACGGCGGATCGTCGCCCGGAGCGGCGGCATACCGGGAGAGATCGAGCGCCTGACCGCCGACGCGATCATGCTGGCCCGCGCCAGCCGGGCCGTGCGCGTGGCCGCGATGGCCGAGCCGGCTTCGGACTTCCCCATGTTCCAACCGCTCGACCTGGCGCCGGTCGCGCCGCGGCCGGACCCGGCGCATTGCATCCCGGCCTCCCGGCGCTCGATGCAGGAAGTCTTCGAGGACCTGCGGACGCAGGCGACGACCGAGCGCCGCGCCAAGCTTCCGGTGGACTACGACGCTCCTCCGGACCCGACGGCATGGACGCTGCCGTGCGGCGGGAACCGCGTCCAGCCGGAACCGCCCCGAGGCCGGACGCTGCCATGGGCCACCGGCATCGCCCTGGCGGTCATCGCGACCGCCTTCATTGCGCCCGAGCCACAATATGACGTGCCGACCGTGCATGTCTCCGAAAACCCCCACGCCGTCATCGTCAGCTCGGTCGTGCCGGAAGGGAGTTCCGGCATGGGAGTGTCGAAGCCGGCGGCCATGCTGGCCGAACTGGAGGACGAGCAGCCGGCGCAGGAGCCGCAGCCCCAGGCGGATCACTCCGCATCCGACACGGTCCCGGAACCGGTGCCCCCCGAGGAGATGCCCCCCGAGGAGATACCGGCCGATCGGCCCACGCTTGAGGAGCCGGCGCTCGCCGAGCCGGCATTGGAAGACCCCTTGATCGAGCTGCCGTCGTTCGACGACCCGGTGATCGAGCCACCGTCGTTCGAGGACCTGGTGGAGCCCTTCGACTCGCAGCCGGCGCTCACGGAGCCGCCGCCGGTGCCGGTCCCGGAGGAGCCTGCGCCCGCTCCGGTCATCGTCGTGGAACCGCCTCCGGCCCCGCCGCCGGAAACGCCGTCCCAACCGCGGATTCCGGCGATCGCCGAGAAGTCGCTGCTGGAGCGGGGCCATCGGCTGATGGCGCTGGGCGACATCGCCTCGGCCCGGCTGCTCTTCGAGATGGCGGCATCCCAGGGCAGCGCGCGGGGAGCGCTGGAGGTCGGCCGGACCCTGGACCCGGCCCATCTCCACTCCCTCGGCGCCCGCGGCGTTGCCGGCGATCCGGTGGCCGCCGCCGCCTGGTACCGCCGCGCGGCCGACCTGGGCGAGCCGGCGGCCACCGCCCTGCTGGACTCGCTGGGCCGGCGCTGACCGGCGTCACTCGATCAGCCGGGTCGCCAGGAACAGGGTGGAGCCGACCAGGGCCGCGACGATGGTCCCGGAGATGCGGACATATTGCAGGTCGCTGCCCACCGCCGTCTCGATCCGGTCGGACACCGTCCGGGCATCCCAGCCGTGGACGACCTCGGCGATGAAGCGGCCGATGCCGCGCCGCCACGGGGCGATCAGGTCCAGCGCCAGCCGCTCGACCGAGGCGTTGAGGCGGGCCCGCATCGCCGGGTCCGCCTCCAGCGCCGACCCGAGCGACCCCAGGCCGGTGACCAGCGCCTCGCGCGTCCGGCCGTCGGGCCGTTCCAGGTCGTGCAGGGTGATCCGGCGCACCTCGTCCCACAAGCCGCCCAGCCAGGCCTGGATCTCCGGCTGGTCGAGCAGTCGGGCCTTGGCCGCCTCGACCTGGGCGCGGGTGTCGGGGTCGTCCTGGAGGTCGCGGGCCAGGTCCTCGATCGCCAGCTCCATGCGGATGCGCATCGGCGAGGCCGGGTCGAGCAGCTCCTTCAGGTAGTCGTGCGCCCCGCTGCTCAGGGAACGGGCGACCCGGCGGTCGATCGCCTTGGGAATCCACCAGCCGCTGCGCTGACCGACCATCGCCTCCAGCCGGCCCTGGTTGCGGTCCACCAGGTCGAGCGCCCAGGCCACCGCGCGTTCCAGCAGGGGCTGGTGCTGGCCGCTGGCGACCAGCACGCCCAGGACCTTGCCGATGACCGGCGCCACCTCGGTCCCGCGCAGCTGCTCGCCCAGCGCCCGGCCGAAGAAGTCGCGCAGCTCGCGGTCCTCGATCGACCGGATCACGCCGGGCAGCGTCGCGACCAGCCGGGCGGCCAGGGCCTCCGCCGTGCCCGGCGCGTTCAGCCAGCGCACCAGCCGCGCCGCCGGATCGACCGAGCGGAGCTTCGCCACCACCAGCGACGGCTCCAGGAAATTGCGTTCGACGAAGCTGCCGAGCCCGTCGCCGATGCGGTCCTTGCTGGACGGGATGATCGCGGTGTGCGGGATCGGCAAGCCCAGGGGCCGGCGGAACAGCGCGGTCACCGCGAACCAGTCCGCCAGCGCCCCGACGATCGCCGCCTCCGACGCGGCGCGCAGCAGCAGGGTCCAGAATCCCGGCTCCGGCACGAAGCGCAGGGCCACGAACAGGCTGGCCGCGAACAGCAGGAGCCCGGTGGCCAGCCTCCTGTTGCGCCGGAGCAGGCGACGCTGCGCCGCCTCGTGGTCCGTATCCGTTTGGTCGGTCAAGTTACCTCCGCGTCGGCTCTCCAACGCGGGGGGCGGAGGGAGGTTCCCCGGGAGAGCGAGCGGTCAGGCGTTGCCCGAAGGCTCGGTCAGGGAAATGCGGACCTCCACCACTCCCGGCTCGTCGCGGTTCTCCCGCCGGGTGAAGCCCAGCTCGTGGCACATCGCCAGCATGGTGGTGTTCTCGCGCAGGACCTCGCCGAACACCTCGCCGATGCCGCGGGAACGGGCATACTCGATGATCTGGGTCATCAAGACATAGCCCAGGCCCTTGCCCTTCATGTCGCTGCGGACCATCACGGCGTATTCGGCCTTCTGGTTGTCGGGATCGGCGGCGATGCGGACGATGCCGTAGAGCTCGTCCTGGCCGTCGGCCGTCTGGGCCACGGCGACCAGGGCCATCTCCCGGTCGTAGTCGATCTGGGTCAGCTTGGCGGCCATCTGGTGCGACAGGCGCTTCATCGGCGCGAAGAACCGCAGGCGGATGTCCTCCGGGGTCATGCGTTCGAACATCCGGTGGATGATCGGCTCGTCCTCGGGCCGGATCGGGCGCAGCAGGAACTCCCGCCCGTCGTTGAGCTTGACGCGCTTCTCCAGCTTCTTCGGGTAGGGCCGGATCGCGAGCCGCCGCGATCCCGGGATGAGGGCCGGCACCGCCACCTTGATGCGGGCGTCGAGCGCCAGCACGCCGGTGTCGTCGGCCAGCAGCGGGTTGATGTCCAGCTCGACGATCTCGGCGATGTCGGTGATCAGTTGGCTGATCTTGATCAGGGTCAGCGCCACCTGGTCGTTCGCGGCGGGCGGCCGGTCGCGGTAGCCCTGGAGCAGCTTCCAGACCCGGGTGCGCGACATCATCTCGCGCGCCAGATTGGTGTTGAGCGGCGGCAGTCCCAGCGCCTTGTCCTGGACCACCTCGACCGAGGTGCCGCCCTGGCCGAACAGCAGCACCGGCCCGAACAGCGGGTCGTCGGCGACGCCCACGATCAGCTCGTGGGCGCCGGGCTTGCTCGCCATGGCCTGGACGGTGAAGCCCTCGATGTCGGCGTCGGGCCGCAGCGCCCGGACCCGCTCCAGCATGGCGACGGCCTTGGCGCGGACCTCCTCCGGCGTCTTGATGTGGAGCTGGACGCCGCCGATGTCGGACTTGTGGATGATATCGACCGACAGGATCTTGAGCGCCACCGGCTTGGCGATCCGGCGCGCGGCCTCCGCCGCCTCGTCGGGGGTGCGGGCCTTCAGCGTCTCGACCACCGGGATGCCGTAGGCCTCCAGCACGTGCTTGGCCTCGAACTCGCTGAGCCAGCCCCTGCCGTCGGCGATCGCCGCGTCGATCACGGCGCGGGCCGCCTTCTCGTCGACCTGGAACTGCTCGGGCGTGCTGGCCGGCGTCTCCATCAGCAGTTCCTGGTTCTTGCGGTAGCGAACCAGGTGCATGAAGGCGCGGACCGCCTTGCTCGGCGTCTCGTAGGTCGGGATCCGGCTGGCAGCGAACAGGTGCCTGGCCTCCTGCGCGGAGGAGTCGCCGAGCCAGCTCGTCAGGACCGGATGCTTGCGGCCTTTCAGGGCCTCCACCACGGCGCGCGCCGACTCGGCCCCGTCGGCGACCGCGACCGGGCAGTTGATCACCAGGACCGCGTCGTGGTTGCGGTCGCCGACCAGGGCCGAGAGCGTGTTGGCATAGCGCTTGCCGGAGGCGTCGCCGATGATGTCGATGGGGTTGCCGCGACTCCAGGTCGGCGGCAGGACGGCGTCCAGCTTCGCCATCACCGCCTCGTCGATCCCGGCGAGGCAGCCGCCCTCCTCGATCAGGGTGTCGGTCGCCATCACGCCGATGCCGCCGCCGTTGGTCACGATCGCCAGCCTGTCGCCGGTGATCTGCACGCCCATGGCCAGCGTCTCGACGGCGTCGAACAGCTCGTCCAGCTCCACCACCCGCAGCATGCCGGCGCGCCGGAAGGCCGCGTCGTAGACGTCGTCATGGCCGGCCAGCGCGCCGGTGTGGGAGCTGGCGGCCTTCGCCGCCTCGTCGGTGCGGCCCGAGCGGATCACGATGACCGGCTTCTGGCGCGCCGCGGCGCGGGCCGCCGACATGAACTTGCGGGCGTGGGTGATCGCCTCGACATAGAGGCAGATGGCGCGGGTGTTGTGGTCGGCCGCCATGTAGTCGAGCAGGTCGCCGAAATCCACGTCGGCCATCCCGCCCAGCGAGATCAGGTGGCTGAAACCGACGCTGCGGCTGGTCGCCCAGTCCGCGATCGAGGTCACGACGGCGCCGGACTGGGCGATCAGCGCGATGTCGCCCTTGATGGGATTGACGTGGGCGAAGCTGGCGTTGATGCCGCGTCCGGGCACCATGACGCCCAGGCAGTTCGGTCCGGCGATCCGCATCAGGTGGGGACGCGCCGCGTCCAGGACGCGCTGCTGGAGGGCCTTGCCCTCCGGCCCCAGCTCGCCGAAGCCGGCGGTGATGATGATCGCCGCCTTGGTGCCGCGCTCGCCCAGCCGGCGGACCAGGTCGGGGACCGTGTCGGGGGGCGTGCAGATCACCGCGAGGTCCGGGGTGATCGGCAGCGACTCGACCGTGGGATAGCACAGCACGCCCTCGATCGACCGCTCGTGCGGGTTCACCGGCATCACCGGCCCGTCGAAACCGGCGTTGAACAGGTTCCGGGCCACGACGGCGCCGATGGATTTCGGCTGGCGGCTGGCACCGATCAGGGCGATCGACGTGGGCTTCAGCAGGGAATCGAGATTGCGAACGGTCATGGCCGGTCCCGGATCGTGATCAAGCCATCCGGCCCCCGTGCCGACTACCGGCCGGCGGGACGGAGGTCTCTTTGATGGGCGGCACCATACCCGCGCGGGATCATCCCGACAATTCAAGCTTCCCGCATGCGGGTGCGGTATTACGCCCCAAGCAGCCCCCGGTAGAGGACGGCGGTGGCTTCATCGAAGCAGACGAACCGGACTTCGGCGATGCCGGGCAGGCCGGCCAGCGTTTCCAGCACCGTATCGACCGCGATGCGCGCCGCGCGGTCGGGGGGAAACCCGTAGATGCCGGTGCTGATGGCCGGAAAGGCGATGGTCGCGAGGCCGTGGCGGTCCGCCAGCAGCAGGGCCGAGCGGTAGCAGCCGGCCAGCGCCTCGTCCTCTCCTGCGGAGCCGCCGCGCCAGACCGGCCCGACGCAGTGGATCAGCCTGGACGCGGGAAGGCCGTAGGCGCCGCTGATCCGGCACTCGCCGGTGGGGCAGCCGCCGATGCCGTCCAACTCGCGCTGGAGGTCGGGACCGGCCGCGCGGTGGATCGCGCCGTCGACGCCGCCGCCGCGCTTGAGCGCGCCGTTGGCGGCATTGACGATCGCGTCCACCCGGCAGAGGGTGATGTCGCCCCGCAGGACGGTCACCCGGTCGATCGCCCGGGATCCGGTCACCCTTCGGCGTTGTACTTGTCGATCGAGTGCTGGATGATCTTGGCGGCCTCCTCGGCGTCGCCCCAGCGCTTGATCTTGACCCACTTGCCCTTCTCCAGGTCCTTGTAGTGCTGGAAGAAGTGCGCGATCTGGTCGAGCAGGATCTCGGGGAGATCCTTGTAGGACTTCACGTCGCTGTAGAACGGGTGCAGCTTGTTGACCGGAACCGCGAGGACCTTCTCGTCCTGGCCGGCCTCGTCCTCCATGATCAGCACGCCGATCGGCCGCGACCGCAGGACGGCGCCCGGCTGGATCGGCCGGCGGCCGACCACCAGCATGTCGCACGGATCGCCGTCGTCGGACAGGGTGTGCGGGATGAAACCGTAGTTGCACGGATAATACATCGCGGTGTGCAGGAAACGGTCGACGAACAGCGCGCCGCTTTCCTTGTCGACCTCATACTTGATCGGCTCGCCGCCCATCGGGATTTCGATGATGACGTTGACGTCCCACGGTGCGTCGTTGCCCACTGGGATCTTCGAGATATCCATGAACTTTTCCCTCGGTTCCGATCGGTTGCGCCGGTCTGGCGCGGCCCCGACCGCGCCGGCTCTTCCGCCAGGTTTCTGGCACCGGGCTTCTGGCGCGTGCCGGAGTTTAGCGTAGAGACCATAAACCGGCCATACTTGCAAATAGGCGCATCGTCACGGCTCCTATTGGTCGCACCCCTTGAGTGCTGCTTCGTTGGAGGCCGCCCTTCGGGGGAGTCCGGCCGTTCGATCCGGCTTGCGCGCAGGCGGCCGGATGCCGACACTCGCCATCCATGTATGGAATTCCGATCCGCCGCCCGCTGGCGGCCCTCCTCGTCCTGGCTGTCGCCCTGGCCGTCCTACCCGCCGGGCCCGCCGCCGCGGACGAGCCGCGCCCGGCCCATGCCGTCGCCATGCACGGCGAGCCGCGCTACCCCGCCGGTTTCGACCATTTCGACTATGCCGATCCCGCGGCGCCCCGGGGAGGCGTCTTCCGCAACGCCGCCGGGGGCACCTTCGACACGCTCAACCCCTTCATCGTGCGCGGCCGTGCGGCGCTGGGGCTTGGCTACGTCACGGAGAGCCTGATGCAGCGGAGCTGGGACGAGCCGTTCTCGCTCTATGGGCTGATCGCCGAGTCCATCACGGTGCCGGACGACCGTTCGTGGGTCGAATTCACCCTGAACCCGTCGGCGCGCTGGCACGACGGCGTGCCGATCACGCCGGCCGACGTGCTGTTCTCGTGGCGCACGCTGCGCGACCACGGCCGTCCGAACCACCGCAGCTACTACGGGCGGGTGTCCCACGCCGCCCGGACCGGCGAGCGGAGCGTGAGGTTCACCTTCGCCCGCAATCCCGGGGATGCCGGCGGCATGGACCGGGAGATGGCGCTGATCATGGGCCTGATGCCGATCCTGCCGGAGCATTATTGGAAGGACCGCGAGTTCGACCGGACCACGCTGGAGCCGCCGCTGGGCAGCGGACCGTACCGGGTCGCCCGGTTCGAGCCGGGCCGCACGATCGCTTACGAGCGGGTGCCGGATTACTGGGGCCGCGACCTCGGCGTGAACCGGGGGCAGTATAATTTCGACGAGATCCGCTACGACTATTACCGCGACGACGGCGTGGCGCTGGAGGCTTTCAAGGCCGGAGCCTACGATTTCCGGCGCGAGACCGATCCGGCCAAATGGGCCACCGGCTATGATTTTCCGGCCGCGCGCGACGGCCGGGTCACGCTGGAGCGGTTGCCCCACGGCAGGCCGGAGCCGATGCGCGGCCTGATCTTCAATACCCGACGCCCCTGGTTCGCGGTCCCGAAGGTGCGGGAGGCACTGGGCTTCGCGCTGGACTTCGAGTGGATCAACCGGACGCTGTTCCACGGCGCCTACCGGCGCACGGCCAGCTACTATCCGAATTCCGAACTGGCGGCGGCCGGTCCGCCCGGCCCGGCGGAGCTGGCGGTGATGGAACCGTTGCGCGGCCATCTGCCTGCCGAGGCGTTCGGGCCGGCCCATGTCCCGCCCGCGACCGACGGAAGCGGGCCGACGGGATTGCGCGCCAATTTGCGCCGGGGCCAGGAACTGCTGGCGGAGGCCGGCTGGACCGTCCGGGACGGCCGCCTGGTCGACGCCGGAGGCGTCGCGATGGAGTTCGAGATCCTGCTGGTGTCGCCCGGGGACGAAAAGGTGGCGCTGGAATTCGCCAGGGCGCTGCGGCGGATCGGGGTCTCGGCGCGCGTCCGCACGGTCGACAGCGCCCAGTACCAGGCGCGGCTGGAGTCCTTCGATTTCGACATGACGCTGAACCGCTGGACCTCCACCCTGTCGCCGGGCAACGAGCAGCTCTACTATTGGGGCAGCGACGCGGCCGACCAGGAGGGCAGCCGGAACTATGCCGGGATCCGCAGCCCGGCGATCGACGCGCTGGCGCGCGGGCTGGGCATGGCCCGGGACCGGGCGGACCTGGTCGCCCGGGTCCGCGCGCTGGACCGGGCATTGACTTGGGGACATTATGCCGTTCCGCTCTACCACCTGCCGGACGACCGGGTCGCCTACTGGTCCCGGCTCCGCCGGCCGGCGGTCACTCCGGTCTACGGCATGGTGATCGATGCCTGGTGGATGGGGGAGTAGGGCCATCCCGGGCGTGTCGTGGCCCCGGGTTCCGAGGTCTGACGAACTACCGACTGTCGCCGTTAACCCAAACCGGATAAGAGTTGCCTTTTGGCCCCGCAGACGTCGTCCGCAGCCGCTCCCGCCCCGGCGGACCCGGGCAGATTCGAGTTCAAGCCCGCCATGAAGCAGCGTCTCCAAGTCGTCGTCCTCACCACGGCCGTCCTGCTGCCGATCCTGGCGTTTTCCAGCGCCATGGTCGTGCTGTTCGACCGTCAGCAGAAGGAGACGGTCGAGAACATGCTCAACCATGCCGCCGCGGCACTCGAGGATGCGCTGGAACGGGAACTCGTGTCCAACATCGCGGGGCTGGAGTCGCTGGCGACCTCGATCCATCTCGACGACAACGACATCGTCAATTTCGCGGTGGTGGCACGACGGTTGCTGGAAAGCCGGGCGAACTGGCTGTCCCTGCGGCTGCTGCGCGCCGGTGACGGGACTCCGCTGCTCACCCTGCCCGCCGACGGCGGGAACGCGGATGCGACCACCGCTCCCCCGCCGGCCGACATGGTTCTCGATGTCGTGACGGCAAGATTGCCGATGGTGAGCGAGGTCAGGCACGACTCGCGGGGCGAGCCCTTCGTTTCGATCGTGGTCCCGGTGCTGCGGGACGGCACGGCCGTCTATGCCCTGTCGGCCGCGTTGCGCAGCCGGGCGCTCAGCGCGGCGCTGGGCGGTCCGAAAATGCCGGCGGACTGGTTCGGTGCTGCCCTCGACACCGACCGGGTGATCCTCGCCCGGACACGCCGGCAGGAGGAGTTCGTCGGGAAGCCGGTGACCGAGTCGCTGCGCCAGCGGATCGACCAGGGCGACAAAAGCTTCTTCTTCGCCCGCAACCAGGAGGGCCAGGAGGTCTATACCGCTTTCGTCACGTCGCCGCTGACCGGCTGGACCGTGGTGGTGGGGGCTCCCGGAGAGACGGTGGCCGGTCCCATGCGCCGGTCCCTGATGGCCGTGACCGGCGGCGGTCTGCTCGCGCTGGCCGCCACCGTCTGGTTGGGCGCCCTGCTGGTCGGCAACGCCAACCGCCGGCATGCCATGGAGCGCAGGCTGCTGGCGCTGGAAGGCGAGCGGATGGCCGAGCGGCGGCTCGCCGACGTGGCCGCCAACCTGCCCGGCGTGATTTTCCGGCGTGTCAGGGATCCCGACGGCACGGTACGTTATCCCTATCTGAGCGCCGGGCTGAACAACCTCGCCGGCGGAATGCCGGAAGCGCCGCCGGGTGCCGACGAGCTGGAGCTGCTGATCCATCCCGAGGACCGCGACGGCTGGCGGGAGATCTTCCGGCCGGCCGGCGGCGGCCAAGCCCCGGCTCCCGAGAAGACGCCGCTGGAGCCCCGGCACCTGGAGGCCAGGATCGGGCCGACCGCCGGCCCGGTCCGGTGGGTCCGCGTCATGGCGCGCCCCGCGCTGACCGGCGAGAACGAGACGGCGTGGGACGGCGTCGCCCTGGACGTGACCGACCTGAAGGAAACCCAGCACCGGCTGGCCACCTCGCTGGCCGAGAGCCAGGAACTGCTCCAGGAGGTGCATCATCGAGTCAAGAACAACCTCCAGGTAGTTTGGAGCCTGATCCAGCTCGAAGCGATGCAGATCGAGGATCAGGAGGCCCGCGACCGGATGGAGATCATCGGGCAGCGGATCGGCGTCATGGGCAGAATCCATGAGCAGGTCTATGCCTCGAAGGAGTTCTCGCGGATCGACTTCGGACGCCAGCTGCGCGGGCTGTGCGACGCGCTGGCCCGCACCTTCGGCAATCCTCCCGGGGTCAACCTGGAAGTCGCAGGGGACGCCTTGTTCTGCCACCTCGACACCGCCATTCCCCTGGGGCTGATCGCCAACGAACTGGTGGCGAACGCGTTCAAGCACGCTTTCCCGGAGGGGGCCGGGACGATCCGGGTCAGCCTGCGCGCCCGGGGCGACGAGGCGGTGCTCGAGGTTTCGGACGACGGCGTCGGCATGTCCGGCGCCAACACCGATCGCGGCCTCGGTCTTCGGCTCATCAAGGGGCTGCTCAGGCAGATCGGGGCGACCATGCAAACCGGACCCGCGAAGGGCGGAACGGGAGCCGGGACCGCCGATGCCGGTGGCGGAAACGGGGGAACCCATGTCACAATCTCGATCCCGGGACCCTGGTATGCCCGATGACGGAAAAAATTTTGTCGAACGGACAGGCGAACCCACTTTAGAAACAGTTTAGTCTAGAGCGCTAGTCCGCAGAAAATCGAGGAACCCATGCCCACGCGCCTGGAAGAACTGTGCGTCCAGAAAGGTCTGAAGATGACGGAGCAGCGCCGGGTGATCTCCCGCGTGCTTTCCGAATCGACCGACCATCCCGATGTCGAGCAGGTTTACCGCCGTGCCGTCGAGATCGATCCCAAGATCAGCATCGCCACCGTTTACCGGACCGTGCGCCTGTTCGAAGAGGCGAACGTCATCGAGCGGCTGGATTTCGGCGACGGCCGGTCGCGGTTCGAGGAGAATCGGGAGGAACACCACCACCACCTGATCGATCTCCAGTCCGGCGAGGTGATCGAGTTCGTCAACGAGGAGATCGAGCGGCTGAAGGAGCGGATCGCCCGCGATCTCGGCTACGAGCTGATCGGCCACCGGCTGGAGCTCTACGGTGTCCCGGCGAACCGGACATCCAAGCCAGGCGGCGACAAGTAACGCCGGCTTCAGCGATTTTCAGGCAGTGATTCCCAGGCGCACATGACAAGTATTCCGCCCGCAGGATCCAGCGGAGAGGCGGCCTGCATGCCGGCGGTCGTCCGGGCCTATCGGGAGCTTCGTGGGAAAGGGCAGCCCGACCGCTTCGCGTTCGAAGCCGCCCTGACCATCTACCTCTGGCATTGTCCGCTGGTTCCGCCTCTGGAAGCGAGCCAGATCGTCGCCGGCTGGGTTCGGGAAAGCGTCACGCACTAGGGGCGCCGGGCTTCAGGCGCACCCCGTCCCGGACATGGCGGGAGCCGCGCCGCCCCGGTCAGTCCTCTTCCTCGGCATCCTGCTCGATCTGGCTGGCCAGGTCGCGCAGCATGTCGACCACATCGGCGTGGCTGGTCTCCTCCACGGCCTGGTTGACCGCGGCCTCGATCATGGCGACGGCGACATAGGAGGACAGCGGCCCGCCTTCCTTCATCGCCGCCTCCAGGTGCTTCTCGGCGATGTCGAGCGCCTTGTCGAACATGGCTTCGGCAGGGCTGTTGTTCTGGTCGGTCATTTCGGGTCCCCTTGGGGCATGATGGTCGCGTCTGGTGATGGGTCGATATGCGAGCTATAGCATTCCGGATCGAAAGGTGCGTGGCAAATATGCCCCGCGCCGCAGCACCGGCCTTCCCCTTGCGATAACGAACGAGAACCCGCTTTGCTGCATCCGGGAGCATGGCCGGAGCGGAAGCGGTCCCGGCATGTGAAGGCCCGGACTTTGGGCAGACCCGGACTTTGGACAGACCCGGACTTTGGACAGACAGGGATGAACGACATGGCAGATACGGAAACTCCGGAAGCGACCAGCCCGGATTTCTACCGGTACTGGATCGACGAGACAGTCCGCTTCGCGGACCTGGATCCCGTCGGGCACGTCAACAACGCCGCCATCAGTACCTATTTCGAGAGCGCCCGGGTGGCGTTGTTCCATGACTCCGGCAATTCGCCTGTCTCGGGCCCGCGCTCGGTCGTGATCGCGCGTCTCACCATCGATTTCCGGGCCGAGCTGCACTATCCCGGCCGGATCCGGATCGGCCTGCGGGTGACCCGGTTCGGCCGTTCGTCGCTGACCCTGGCAGGCGCCGTGTTCCGTGACGACACCTGCGTCGCGACCAGCGAGGCGATCTGCGTCATCATCGACGTGGCGCAGCGCCGCTCGGTCGAGATCTCGGCCGACGTCCGGGCGCGCCTGGCCGAGCTGGCCGGCTGAGCCATGGCACGCCGACCCCAGCAGGGGCACCGCCGCGGGAGGGCCGCATCCGCCTCCGGCGCTCCCGTCACGCTCGAGATCCAGGAAATCGGCGCGCGGGGCGACGGCCTCGCCGAGCATGACGGACGCCGGGTCTATGTGCCGCTGACGGTGGCCGGCGACCGCGTCCGCGCCGCGCTCGGCGAGCCGCGCGGGGACGGCGTCGCCGCCACCCTGCTGGAGGTGACGGAACCCGGCCCGGACCGCGCGGCGCCGCCCTGCCGGCATTTCGGCACCTGCGGCGGCTGCGCGCTCCAACATGTCGGCGATGCGGCCTACGGCGCCTGGAAGCGCGCCCAGGTATCGGCCGCGCTGGCCCGCGCCGGGCTGGCCGGTGCCGAGGTCGCGCCGACCGTCCGGACCCCCGCGGCGAGCCGCCGGCGCGCCACGTTCGCGGCGGCCAGGCGGGGGAGCCGATGCGTCCTGGGCTTCAACGAGCGGTCGAGCCACCGGATCTCGGCGGTGACCGGCTGCCTGGTGGTCGAGCCGGCGATACTGGAGCTGCTGGCTCCGCTGGAGGCCCTTGCCGGCGCCATCCTGCCGGACGGCGAAACGGCCGATATTTCCGTGGCGGTGCTGGACGGCGGCATCGACCTGGTTCTGACCGGCGGTCCGGAGCCCGGGCTGGACGCGCGGGAACGCATGGCCGCCTTCGCGGAGGCCCATGACATCGGCCGGCTGTCGTGGCGCCGTTCCGCCGCGGCCCCGGCGGAACCGGTCGCCGCTCGCCGCGCGCTCCATGCCCGGTTCGGCGGGGTCGCCGTCCCGGTGGAGCCCGGAGCCTTCCTGCAGGCGAGTGCCGCCGGCGAAGCCGCGCTGGTCGAGGCGGTCCTGGCAGGGGTCGGGGCCGCCGCCCGGGTCGCCGACCTGTTCGCGGGGCTTGGCACCTTCAGCTTCCCCCTTGCCTCGCGACCGGTCCCGGGGACCGCCGTCCACGCGGTCGAGGGCGATGCCTCGGCGCACGCGGCGCTGGCCGCCGCCGGCCGGGGGCGGGCGGGCGTGACGGCGGAGCGCCGCGACCTCTTCGCCGACCCGCTGAGCGCCGACGAACTTTCCCGCTTCGATGCGGTGGTCTTCGACCCGCCCCGCGCCGGCGCCCGCGCCCAATCGGTCCAACTCGCCGCGTCGGCCGTCCCCACGGTGGTCGGCGTGTCCTGCAACCCCGCGACATTCGCGCGCGACGCCCGCACGCTCGTCGATGGCGGCTATCGCCTGGAGCGGGTCACGCCGATCGACCAGTTCATTTGGTCGTCCCATGTCGAGCTGGTCGGGGTGTTCCGGCGGTAGGACAACCGCTTCACGGCGGATCAGTCGCGCCGGATGAAGATCCAGCAGCCGCCGTCCGAGGCGGGCTGGATGCGCACCTGGAGCTCCCGCGAGCGGTCGGCGAAATCGCCGATCCAGCCGAATTCCAGGTCGAACTTCCCGGCTGCCCTGGCACTCTCGATCCGGCCGCGGAAAGCCTCGTTGTCCATGCAGGGCGCCATGTCGGAGAAGAACGGCCGGCCGAGCGCCGGACGGGCCCCGTAGCCGGAAAGCCGGGCCTCCGCGGCACTGTAGAAGGCAACCTCGCCGTTGGCGTCGAGGCGGATCGCCCCGAACGGCAGCGCATCGACCTCGGACGGCGGCAACCGTTCGACGACGCCGGCGAGATCGGGCATGTCGAAGTCGACTCCGGATGCGTCGTTCATGGCCTTCTCCGCTGTTGGAGGTCGGAACTCGCGAGATCGGTGAAACAGGCGACGCCCAGGATGTGGGTCACCGCGGAACCCTCCTCCGAAAGCGGCAGCAACAGCCGCTCGAACAGCAGCGGCGCGTCGTCGGCGATCGCGTAGCGGGCGTATTCGTAGGAGGGCGACTCCGACTCGACGCAGCGCCGGTACGAGGCTCCGGCGGAACCCAGCTCGTCGCCGCCGTCGTCGACCAGTTCCCCCACCAGCGGCCGGCCCAGCCGTCGGGCAAGGGTGTCGCCGATCCTCAGGTAACGGAACTCCCTGGTACGGCCGCTGCCGATCGCCTCGACCAGGAAACCGTCGTCGGCCACGAGCGGGTCGCCGGACGGGAAGAGGTCGGGACTCGGCAGGTGGCCGTCCGCGCCGCGCGCCGTCTTCCAGCGTTCGTAGGCATCGCGCAGGCGGGAGTTCCTCAATCGGTTGCGAAGCTTGTCCGGCGCCGCCACGGACCCGGCCGGCAATGCCGACGGCAGGAGGTCCAGCCGTTCCCGGACGGCCTCGGCCAGTTCCGTCTTGCTGAACGGCTTGCGGAGCAGCCGTTCGCCGTCCGGCACGGTGTCGTGGCGGTCGCCGCTGATGAAGAGGACCGGAAGGTTCGGCCGGTCGAGCCGCAGCCGGTTTCCCAGCACCGGGCCGGAGTCGCCCGGCATCATGATGTCGGTCACGACGATGTCCAGCGTGTCCGTGAGATGCGCCAGGGCGATCGCGGTCTCGGCGCTCTGTGCCTCGATCACCGCGTAGCCGAGATCGCGCAGCAGGTGCGCGGTCAGCGCGCGGAGGCTGTCGTCGTCGTCGACCAGCAGGATCGTGGCACCGCCCTCCGGCGGGGCCGATCCGGCATCCGGCAGCGTTTCGTCCCCGTGCGCCAAGATCTGGGCGCGGGGCAGGTACAGCTCGATCGTGGTGCCGGCCCCGACGGCGCTGAGGATGCGCAGCTTGCCGCCGGACTGCACGGTCAGGGCATGGGCGGAGGCGAGGCCGAGGCCGGTGCCCCGGCCGCGCGGCTTGGTGGTGAAGAAGGGTTCCGACGCCCGGGCGACCACGTCGGGCGTCATGCCCACGCCGCTGTCCTTCACGGAGATGAGGATCCCTTCGCGCGAGCCCGTGCGCTCGTCGGCGGGTTGGTTGCGGACGGTTATCTCCAGCTCGCCGCCGTCCGGCATGGCGTCGCGGGCGTTGGCGGCGAGGTTCAGCAGGACCGCGTTCAGACGGGAGGGATCGACGATCACCGGCCAGAGATCGCCCTGGAGATCGAAGGCGCAGCGCACCCCGCTGCCCGCGGTGTGGCAGATCATGTCTTCGCTTTCGCGCAGGATGGCGGTCAGGTCCACCAGGGTCGGCTGCGTTTCCTCGCGCCGGGCGAAGGCCAGCAGGTGATGGATCAGGCCGGTCGCCCGGACCACCGCCTGCTCTCCCAGGTCGAGGATCCTGACCTGCTCCGGAACGTCGATCCGCCGCCTGAGCAGACTGTAGCTGCTCTGGATGACGGCCAGGATGTTGTTGAAGTCGTGCGAGACGCCGCTGACCAGCTGGCCCAGCGCTTCCAGCTTCTGGGACTGCAGCAGCGCCGCCTGGGTTTCCTCCCGTCGGCGGATCTCCGCCGTCAGTTCCCGGGCGGCGTCGGTCAGGGCGCGGGTGCGTTCGGCGACCCGCGCCTCCAGGGCCGCGTTGCTGTCGCGCAGGATGGCCTCGGCGGTCTTGCGCTCGGTGATGTCCCAGTTGACGCCGATGATGCGCTCGGGCCTGCCGGCCGCATTCCGCTGCACGCCGCACCGGATCGCCAGCCAGCGGATCTCCTCGGCGCCCCGGGTCGGGTCCGCCGGGCGCCGGATGCGGAAATCCAGTTCGAACCCTTCCCCCGTCCGGATCGCCTGATCGATTCGGTCCAGCAGGGCGGCGCGGTCCTCCGGCTCCATCAGGGCTCCGAACGCGTTCAGGCTTGGTGTCGGCGTGGCCGGATCGATCCCGAAGAGGCGGTACTGGATATCGCTCCAGGCCATCCGGCCGTCGGCCACGTCCATCTGCCAGGTGCCGATCACGGCGGCGTCGAGCGAGAAGCGCAGGCGTTCCTCGCTCTCGCGCAACGCGGCCTCGGCCTGCTTGCGGGCGGTGACGTCGGCGGTGATCCCGGTCAGGCGGACCTTGCGGCCGTCCCGATCGAAGACGGCCGCCGCGGACTCCTCGAGCCAGGCCACCGCGCCGTCCGGGCGCCGGTAGCGGTAGGAGACGGTGTAGTTCGGGGAAGCCGGCTCCAGCCGCGCCACGGTGGCGGCGAACCCGTCGCGGTCCTCCGCGTGGACGGACGCGAAGAAATTCTGTCCGGTGTCCGCCGTCGCATCTCCGCCCAGGCCGAGGATCTCCGCGCAGCTCTCGCTCCGGCGCACGCTGTCGGTCCCGATGTCCCAGTCGAAGGCGAACATGCGGCCGGCGGTCATCGCGCGGGCCAGCTGCTCCTCGGCGTCGATCAGCCGGCGTTGCAGCAGCTTGATCGCGGTTATGTCCGTGGTGGTGCCGACGAAGCCGGTGATCTCCCCCGCATCGTCCCGTTCGACCAGGGCTTCGCCCAGAACCCAGGTGGTTTCGCCCGACGGCGTGCGGAAACGGTATTCGAGACGGAAGGGCCGGTTCTCGAAGGCGCTGCGCCGCCATTCCGAGAAGACCCGGTCATGGTCCCCGGGATGCAGGAAGTCGGTCCAGCCGTTGCCGAGCGCCTGCTCCGGCCGGGCGCCGGATATCTCGCACCAGCGCTCGTTGACGCCGGTGCAGCGCCCCTCGGGATCGGTGCGGAAGATCCCCACCGGGGAGCTGAGTTTCAGGAGCCTGGAGTGGTTCTCGGCGGCGCGCAGCGCCGTCGACCCCTCGTCCAGCTTCTGGAAGGCCGTGGTGAGGGCCAGGCCGATCTCGTTGGCTTCCCGCCAGCCGGTGCGGATCCGGGGGACGGCTTCGCCGCCGCGCAAGGCGCTGCCGGCCAGGGTCAGCAGTTTGGCGGCCCGCGACATGCGCAGGCCCAGGCCATAGGCCAGGAGGGCGGAGAGGGCGAGAAGCGCGCCGCCCAGCAGGACGGGAGATCGGAGCCCGGCCATGGCCTCGGCATCGACGGCATGGCCGGGCAGGGTGACGGTCGCGGTCCATCCCGTCAGGTCGGACCGGCTGTAGCCCGAAACGAGACCGGCCTCTCCGGGGCCGTCCTCTCCGGGGCCGGCGGAGGCCATGCCCCGGCCCGGGTGCTCCGGGGCCGGCACGCGGGTCAGGAGCTTGCCTCTGCGGTCGGCGACCGTGGCGGTCCGGCCGTCGCCGATGCGCGCCTGGATCAGGATTTCCTCGATGCGCTTCGGCGGCAGGCTCGCGATCAGGAAATAGGCGACCTTGTCGGCGTGCAGGACCGGCACGACGATGCCGACGGCCTCGGTTCCGGAGAGCGGTCCGATCAGCAGGTCGGATACGTGGGGCATCCTGGTTTCGAAAACGGACCGCGCGACATCGTCGTCCAGGAAGGACGGAAGCGGCGTGTTCCAGGGGACCCGCGTGTTGAGTCGCTGCTTTCCGGACCGGTCGGTCAGGATGATGACCATTCCGTAGCGCTCGGTGATCCGGCTCGCCTGCTGGTGGACGGTCGCGAAATCATCCTGCTGGAGGGCCGGCATCAGGGCCAGCGTCTCCAGCATCGCCATGACGCCCCGCATGTCCCGATCGACCATGGCCGTGATCGATCGGGCCTCCTGGTGCAGATCCTGCTCGATGTGCGACCGCTGAAGATCGACCTGCTGAATCAGCAGATAGGATGCGAAAACGGATGCCGGTATAAGCAGGCCAAGGGAGAGTAAAATCAAATGTGCCCGGGTGGATATGACATGGCATCTGAGACATGGCAGAATTTTAGACATGACCAGAAAATCCCCGGGTTTTCCCTGATTGCTTATTGAAGTTGGCAGGCCATGTGATTTAGGTGTCTTCTTGTTCGAAATAAAACTATTTATCAAGTCTGGCGGGCGTCCGAACATGGCGTCTGTTCGCCATGGGAAACCTGTACCTTGTATCATGCATTTCCCTTGGGGAGCCAGTGACATGAACCGGCATTCCCTATCCTGGTCTTCCGGTCCGGGTTCGTGATGGCCGGGCTGTCCTGCCCCTGTCTTGGCCGCCCCTTGCCGCCCTCTTCCGGATCACTCGGCGGCCGCCATCGCCGCGGCCGCCGCCTCGCGGTCTTCCCGGGCGAGCGCGGTCAGGCCGAAATCGTGCAGGATCGCGTAGAGCGACGGGACCACCAGCAGCACCAGGACGGTGGACGCCAGCAGGCCGAACACCAGGCTGACCACCAGCGGCTGGAGCACCTGGGCCTGGAGGCTTCGCTCGGCCAGCAGCGGCAGCAGCCCGGCGATGGTGGTCAGCGAGGTCAGCAGCACCGCGCGGAAGCGCTGGCGGCTGGCGATCCGGGCGGCCGACACGACGTCGCGTCCCTCGCGCGCGCGGAGCTTGACGAACTCGACCAGCAGGATCGAGTCGTTGACCACGATGCCGGCCAGCGAGACGAAGCCGATCATGCTCGGCATGGACACGTCGAAGCCGGCCAGCCAGTGCCCCCAGACCACGCCGATCAGCGCCATCGGGATCGCGACCATGACGATGACCGGCTCGACATAGCTGCGGAACTGCAGGCTCAGCAGCACGAAGATGCCGAACAGGCCGATCATGAATCCGTGCTTGAGGCTTTCGCCGGTCTTGCCCTGCTCGCGTTCCTGGCCCTCCAGCGTGATGTCGATCTCCGGGTAGCGGGCGCTCAGCTCGGGCAGGAAGCGCGCCCGCGTGTCGGCGATCACCTCGTTGGCGTTGGCGATGCGGGTATCGATCTCGCCCCGGACGATCACGGTGCGCCGGCCGTCGATCCGGCCGATCCGGGCATACCCGCGGTCCGGCTCCAGCACCGCGATCGAGCGCAGCGGCGCCTGGCTTCCGTCGGGCAGGGTGACCGGGAAATCCTCCAGGTCGGCCAGCGTGGTCCGGTCGGCGGCTGCCAGCCGGACGTCGACCTCGATCGATTCGCTGCCGACCTGAAGCTCCGCCGCGGTCTGGCCGAAATATGCTGCCCGGAGCTGGGTCGCGAGTGCCGCCGAGTCGAGCCCCTGGCCGAAGATGCCTTCGCGCAGGCGGAGCCCCATCTCGGGCTTGCCGGGGCGCAGGTCGTCGGACAGGTCCTCGACGCCCCGGTAGCGGCCCAGCCAATCCTGGAGTTCCAGGGAGGCCGCCTTCAGCCGGTCCAGGTCGCCGCCGGCCAGCCTGATGTCGATCGGCAGGCCGCCGGGGCCGACCTGCGCCTCCTTGAAGGTCAGGGCCAGCACGTCGGGCAGGGGGCCGATCTCGGCCCGCCACAGGGCGGTGATCTCGTCGATCGTGCCGTCCCGCCGCTCGGCGGTGAGCAGGTCGGCGGAGACCGAGGCGAGGTGCGGCCCGGTCTCGTAGGCGTCCTGGTTCTCGTTGAAGCGCACGGTCACCGCCCGCACCAGGGCGGCGCCGTCGGGCTGGCGCGGGGCGAGATGCGCCGCGACGCGGTCGAGCGCCCCGGTCACCCGGTCCACCACCTCCTCGGTCCGGGCCAGCGGCGTGCCCTGGGGAAGCAGGATGCGCGCCTCCAGCACGTTGCCGTCGATCTGAGGGAAGGCCCGGAACTTGACGGTGCCGCCGGCCAGCATGGCGGCGGACACCAGCACCGCGCAGATCACCAGCCCCAGGGTCAGGTAGCGCCACTCCACCGCCCGGTCCACCAAGCCGCCGAGCAGCCGGTCGCGCACGAAGTCGAACCCGCGGTCGAGCCGGACCCGCACCGCGTTCCGCCGCTCGCCGCCGGGCGGGATGCTCTTCGCCAGATGGTGCGGCAGGATCAGGAAGGCCTCGACGATGCTGACCGTCAGCGCGATGATCAGCACCACCGGCAGGACCGCCATCACCTTGCCGATGTCGCCCTGCATCAGGATCAGCGGCCCGAACACGCAGACCGTGGTCACGTAGGAAGCGAAAACCCCCGACGCGACCTCGCGCGTGCCGTCGATCACCGCCTCCATCGGCGGCAGCCCCGCGGCCAGCTTGGTCGCCACGTTCTCGGCGATCACGATGGCGTCGTCCATCAGCAGGCCCAGCGCGATCAGCAGGCCCACCATGGTGATCATGTTGATCGACAGGCCCATGAACTGCATGGCGAAGACGGTGCCGGCCAGCGCCACCGGCAGGCCCATGGCGACCCAGAAGGAATAGCGCAGGCTGAAGAACAGCCACATGGACAGGAAGACCAGCGCGATCCCCTGGAACGCGTTGCCGGTCAGCATGTCCAGCCGGTCCTGCACGATGGAGGAGACGTCCTGGGTCAGCGCGTAGCCGACGCCGGGAGGGGCGGTGCGCAGCTCCTGCTCGACGAAGCCGCGGACCGCGGCCATGACCCGGAGCGTGTCCTGCTGCTTGGTCTTGGTCACGCGGAGCATGGCGGCGCGCTCGCCGTCGAACAGTGTCTTGGCCTCGTCCAGCTCGAACCGTTCGGTGATCGCCGCGATGGCGCCCAGCCGCACCTCGCCGCCGCCGGTCCCGCCGATCACGACGAGGTCGGTCAACTGGCGCACGGTCCGCCGCTCGTCGGCGAAACGGACGGTCAGGCTGCGCTCCTCCGTCTCCAGGGTGCCGGCCGGCTGGTCCAGGCTCTGGCGGCCGATGATGCCGGCGACGTCGGCGACGCTCAGCCCGTGGGCGCGCAGCGCGCCCTGGTCCAGCTCGACCCGGATCTGGCGCTGGGAGAAGCCGGTCAGCGTCGCTTCCGACACCTCCGGCAGGCGCAGCAGGCGCTCGCGCACGCCCTCGGCGTAGATCTTCAGGTCGGGCACCGACATCGGGCCGGTGATGGCGATCGACACCACCCGGTCGGTCAGGTTGAGCCGCTTGATCACCGGCCGCTCGACCAGGTCGGGGAAGGTGGTGATCGCCTCGACCTCGGCCTTGACGTCCTCCAGGAAGCGGTCGGGGTTGCCGCCCTCGACCATGTCGATGATCGCGGCGGCCAGCCCCTCGCGCGACTCGCAGCGGACCTCGTCCACGCCGCTGACGCCGGCGACCGCGTCCTCGATGCGCTGGCAGACCGCCTCCTCGACCTCCTCCGCGCTGGCGCCGGGGTAGGGGACCTGGATCTGCACCTGGCTGAGGGTGAAGTCGGGGAAGGTCTCCCGCCGCAGCGACGGCGCCGTGACCAGCCCGATCACCAGCAGGAACAGCATCAGCAGGTTGGCGGCGGTCGGGTGGCGGGCGAACCAGGCGATCATGGCGGGTGCCCTGTCAATGCATCGGGGGTGCGGCGGCGGCATCCCGCGCGAGGCCGGACTCGGCGGCCTCGTCGCGGAGCGGCGCCAGCAGCATGCCCTCCACCGCCGGGATCAGGTCGGAGATCACGACGCGCTCGCCGGGCCTCAGTCCTTCCGCCACCGTCACGAAGCCGGCATGGGCGTCGGCGATCCTGACGCGGCGGATCTCCAGCCGGTCGTCGCGGGTAGCGACATGGACATGGTCTCCGGGCTGAAGGGCCGCCCGGGGGATCACCGGCACCGGCGGGCCGGGGGGAGCCTTCAATTCGACCTCGACGAACATGCCCTTGGTCAGCGGCGGCCGGATCCCCGGGATAGCCCGGGCATAGGGCTGGTCCACCACGACCATCACGTCGATCGTGCGCGTCTTGGGATCGACGCCGTCGCCCATGCGGGCGAACCGGGCCGGCCACTCGGCCGACAGGGTGCCGGTTCGCAGCCGGACCACCGCCTCCAGCCCCAGCCTGTCCAGCGGCGGCAGGCCGCGGTCGGGCTCGACCGAGCCGCCGCCGAGCAGGCCGGCGACCAGGGGGCGCAGCCGGTCGAGCGGCACCTGGGCCGCCACCTCGGCCAGCTCGATCCCGTCGGCGCCGGCGAGCTGCGTGCCGGGGGCGGCGTACTGGCCGCGCTCCACCGAGACCTCGTTGATCCGGCCGGCGAAGGGCATGCGGATCTCCGTCCGCTCCAGGGCCAGCCGGGCCTCGGCCAGCTGGGAGTCCTGGAGCGCCGCCGTGGCCCGCAGCTGGTCGCGCTGGCTGGGAATCAGTTCCAGCGAGGTCTGCTGGCCCTGGAGCCGCTGGCGCTGGGCCAGCATCGAGTTGAGCGCCTGGTCGAGCGCCGACTGGCTGCCGGCGCCGGAGGCCTGCAGGTTGCGCTTGCGTTCCACGTCCTGGGTGGTGACCGCCAGCGCCTCCCGCTCGATCGCGACCGCTTGGCGGAGGTTTTCCTCCCGGACGTCCAGTTCCCGGATCTGCGCCTCGACGGAACGCTGCTGCGCCTCCATCCGGGCGATCGCCAGCTCGTAGTCGGCGGGATCGATCCGCACCAGCAAGGCGCCGGCCGGCAGCAGGGCGCCGCGCTTCAGGTCGGGATGGGTCTCGACGACGGTGCCGCCGACCTGGGCGATCGCGGTCCAGACCCGGTCGGGGCGCACCGTGCCGAAGCCGGTGGCGCGCGGGGCCACCGGCAGGGCCGCGACCTCGATCACCCGCGCCGGCCGGGCGGTCTCGGCCCGCTCGACCTGGACGGGTGCCGCCTTGTCGCGGGCGAAGCTGACGAGGACGAAGGCGCCCAGCAGGACGGGCGGGACGATCAGGAGGCGGCGCCACCATGACCTGCCCGTCGCCCCGGTTGCGGGGACCCGGCTTTCCCCGGGCCGGCTGGCGGACATGGCGGATTTCCTCGGAACAATTGTTTCAGGTTGCGCTAATATACCCGAACGGGATCATCGGCGCTCACCTGAAAATGTCGCAGGGCCGCCCCTTTGCCAAGGGCGGCCCCGGACATGCGTCACAGAGACGTCAGCGGGTGGTGGCGGGCACCTCCTCCGCCTTGGGATCGCTTCCGCCGCCGTTGCCGCCGCGGGTCATGACCAGGGACACGATCACGCCGGCGGCGAGCAGGCCGAAGGTGACAGACAGCGAGATGACCGGGTCGAGCTTGCCGTAGAACTGGTTGTAGAAGATCTTGCCGCCGATGAAGATCAGCACCATCGACAGCGCGTATTTGAGGTAATGGAACCGGTGGACCATCGCCGCCAGCGCGAAGTAGAGCGCCCGCAGGCCCAGGATCGCGAAGATGTTGCTGGTATAGACGATGAACGGGTCGGTCGTGATCGCGAAGATGGCGGGCACGCTGTCCACCGCGAAGACCAGGTCGGCGAACTCGATCAGCACCAGCGCCAGGAACAGCGGGGTCACGAACCGCACCATCCTGCCCGATCCTTTCGGGTCCGGAAGCTTCACGAAGAACTTCTCGCCGTGGAGGCGGTCGGTCACGTTGAGCCGCTTGCGCAGGAACTTCAGGATCGGGTTCTTCTCGATGTCCGGCATGTTGTCGGACACCAGCAGCATCTTGATGCCGGTGACCAGCAGGAAGGCGCCGAAGATGAAAAGGATCCAGTCGAACTCGGTGACCAGGGCGGCACCCAGGCCGATCATGATGCCGCGCAGGACGATCACGCCCAGGATGCCCCAGACCAGCACCCGGTGCTGGTAGAGCCGGGGAACGGCGAAATAGCTGAAGATCAGCGATATGACGAACACGTTGTCCATCGCCAGGCTCTTCTCGACGAAGAAGCCGGTGAAGTACTGCATGCCCGGTTCGGGACCGAAATACCACCAGACCCAGGTGCCGAACAGGCAGCCCATGGCGATGTAGCCGGCGCTGAGCCAGAGGCTCTCGCCGATGCCGATTTCATGCGTCTTGCGGTGGAGAACGCCGAGGTCGAAGGCCAGGAGGGCGATGACGATGGCGATGAAGGTGAACCAGATCCAGGCGGGCTTGCCGAGGAAGTCCGCCGAAAGGACGGCGAGAAGGGCGTCCATGTGCCGAATGACCCGTTACGCTGCTGCGTCGGCTGTTGCTGACGAAGGTCCGACATCACGGCCGACGCCTCGGCCGCCAGCGGGGCCCGGACCCATACGCTTTGGCTTAGCCGAGATGGCCCCGGGAGCCCATCGGCACAAGCCCCCGGGAATCGAAAAACGGCAAAATGAAGGACAATAGCGACGGGAATCAGGCGGGCGGCGGACCCGGGTCGGGCGGCGGCGCGGGCCGCAATGCCACGGTGAAGACGGCGCCCCCCTGTTCGTGGTTGGCGGCTGTGATCCGGCCGCCGAAGTCCTGGACGATGCCGTAGCTGATCGACAGGCCGAGCCCCAGCCCCACCCCGACCTCCTTCGTGGTGAAGAACGGGTCGAACAGCCGGGGCAGGTCGTCCTCCGGGATGCCGGGGCCGGTGTCGCGCACCTTCAGCAGCACGTGGCCGTCCTCCCGCTCCAGGCTGACGGCGACGAGCCGGCGGTTGCGGGCGGACACCGCGTCCAGCGCGTTGCGCAGCAGGTTGACGACCACCTGCTCCAGCCGGGCCTCGTCGGCCAGCACCATCGGGAGCGGCCCCCGCGAGGCCTCGTCCGGCAGTTCGAGCACCATGTCGGCGCCCAGCGCGGCGGCCTGGGCGCCCAGCAGCGCCATGGACCGCTCGACCGCGAGGCGTGGCGGGACGGGACCGAGCATGCCGGACGACTTGCGGGCGAAGGTCTTGAGCTGCCGGGTGATGGTGGCCACCCGCTCGGTCAGGCCGGTGATCTCCAGCAGGTTGCCGCGCACCAGGTCCAGGCGCCCGCGGTCGAGCAGCAGCGCGGCATTCTCGGCGTAGGACCGGATCGCGGAGATCGGCTGGTTCACCTCGTGGACGATCCCCGCGGCCATCTGGCCGAGCGCCGCCAGCTTCGCCGCCTGGATCAGGTCCTCCTGGGCTCGGCGCGCCGCCTGCTCCGCCCGTTCGCGCTCCGCGATCTCCGCCGTCAGGCGCAGGTTGGTGGAACTCAGCTCGGCGGTCCGCTCGGTGACCCGGTGCTCCAGCATCAGCTGGGCGCGCCGCTGATATTCCAGCCGCTCCGCCAGGGCCAGGCGGCGCTGGAGAACCACCAGCCCGGCCGCCAGCAGCAGGAGCGTCGCGATGCCGGCGCTGAGACCGGCCGACCAGGCGCGGGCGTCGGCCGGCCTGCTGTCGAGCGCCACATGGACCTTCCAGTCCGTGTCCGGGACCGGTCCATGGTGGACCAGCGCGCTGTCCAGCGGGGGCAGGGGCTCCAGGCCGGTGCCCTCGTACTGCTGGCTGGCCTCGAACTCCCGCCTTGCGTCCGGGGTCAGCGGCGCCAGGGTGCGGAAGCGCCAGTCCGGGACGTTGGTGATGAAGACGACGCCGTGCCGGTCGGTGACGAAGACCCGTTCGCCGGCCATGTCGTGCCAGGTCGCCTCCAGCGGTTCCATGGCGACCTTGGCGACCACCACGCCGACCGTGTGGTGCTCCGCCCAGACGGGGGCCCAGACCGGGTAGGCGATATAGTAGCCGGGCTTCTGCGAGGTCGTTCCCATCGCGAAATAACGCCCGACGCGCCCCGCCAGCGCCTCCCGGAAATAGGGCCGGAAGGCGAAGTTGCGGCCGATGAAGCTGGTCTCCTCGGTCCAGTTGCTCGACGCCAGGGTGGTGCCGTCGCGCGCCATGACGTAGAGCGCCGACAGCGACGCCCCGGCGTTCAGCGCCGCCAGCTTGCGGTCGACCCGGTCGACCAGGGCGACGTCGCGCGGCGAGGCGAGCAGGGCCGCGACGTCGGGGTCCCAGGCCAGCGTCAGCGGCAGGACCCGGTACTTCTCGATCTCGGCGGTCAGGGTGGCGGTGTAGAGCGACAGCCGCGCCTGCGCGGTCTCGGCCAGTTCCTCCAGCGCCTCCCCCCGCGCCCACTCCGCCGCGAACCAGGAAGCGGGCGGCACCAGCGCGCAGGCCGCCAGGGCCAAGGCCGCCGCGAGCCCCCGGAAGCCGCGCGGGAGGGCTCCCGGCCATGCCGGGCGCCACGCGGCCCATTGCTTGATCGACCTGGTCAAGGCGTTCAGCCTTTCTTGTTCCGCGGGCGGAAGGACCGCCGGCGCCGGCCCGGTCCCGGCATCAGTCCAGTTGCAGCACCTGCGCCTTCAGGTAGGCGGTCTCCGGCAGGTGCGGATGCACCGGGTGGTCGGGCGCGGCGCCGCCGGTCCGCAGGATCCGTCCCGAGCGCCGGGCGTCGCCCAGGCCCCGGGAGACCTGCTCGGCGAACAGCGGCACGTCCACATTGTGGCTGCACGAGGCGACCAGCAGGAAGCCGCCCGGCGCGGTGATCGAGGCGGCCAGCCGGGTCATCTTGCGATAGGCCCGGGTCCCGGCCTGCAGGTCCTTCTTCGATTTCACGAAGGCCGGCGGGTCGGCGATCACCACGCCGAACCGCTCGCCGGCGGCCGCCAGCCGCTCCAGCTCCTCGAAGGCGTCGGCCCGGCGGAACTCGCACAGGCCGGCGACCCCGTTGGCCTCCGCGGCGCGGGCGCCGTTGGCGAGCGCTGCTTCCGACCGGTCCACCGCGACGACCGAGGCGGCCCCGGCCTTGGCGCACTGGACCGCGAAGCCGCCGTTGTAGCTGTAGAAGTCGATCACCCGTGCGCCGCGCGCCAGCGCCGCGATCGCCGCCCGGTTGTCGCGCTGGTCGTAGAACCAGCCGGTCTTCTGCCCGGCGCTCGGATCGGCGAAGAAGGTGCTGCCGTTCTCCTCCAGCCGGATCGGGCCGTCCAGCGCCCCCTTGGCGACCCTGACCTCGCCGCCCAGGCCTTCCAGCCCGCGCGCCGGGCTGTCGTTGCGCAGGACCACCGCGGCGGGGGACAGCACCTCGTCCAGCGCCTCCAGCAGGGCGGGCGTCAACCGGTCCATCCCGGCGGAATTCGCCTGGACGACCACGGTGTCGCCGAAGCGGTCGACCACCAGGGCCGGCAGCCCGTCGGCCTCGGCATGGACCAGCCGGTAGAACGGCCGGCCGTAGAGCCGTTCGCGCAGGTCGAGCGCCCGGCGCAGCCGCTCCGCAAGGAAACCGCGGTCGACCTGCGCCTCCGGGTCGCGCGACAGCATCCGCGTGCAGATCAGCGTGTGCGGGTTGAAGGTGGCGGCGCCCAGCGGCGCGCCGTCGTGGGTGACCACCCGGACGACGCTGCCCGGCGGGATCGCCTTGGCCGTGTTGTCCATGTGGATCTCGTTGGAATAGACCCAGGGATGGCCGTGCTGGACCCGCTTGTGCCGGCTCGGCTGCAGGCGGATGGTCGGTCGGGGGGCAATGTCGCTCATGGCCCGCAGTCTAGCGGCTGCCGGCGCCCTGGCAACAGCGAGAGGCACCCCTACTGGTCGTTGGCCACGTCCAGCGCCACGGGCGCCATGTCGATCATCAGCTTGCACAGCCTCAGGGTCTCGACGGCGTGGCCGGCTTCCCGGAAGCTGTTCAGCAGCCAGTTGCAGTATTCCGGCAGGCTCGAATAGTCGTCCGGCAGGTTGGTGTGGATCGCGGTGCAGCCGAGGTCGTCGGCGACCCTGTCCATCGCGCCGAGCAGCGCGTCGGCGGCGCCCGCCAGGTCGAACAGGTCGAGCACGATGAAGTTCTCGACCGCCAGCACCCGGCCGTGCCGCAGGTGGTTCTCCACCGCGTAGCTGAACAGGCCGTGGATGTAGCCGCGGGCGTTCTGCACGGTCATGATTCCCCGGGAGCGTGTCCGGTTCTTCCCCGAGGGGGGATGGCCGCCGGTTTCAAGCTCCGGAACCGCCAGGACGGCTGCGGCAAAATCGCGCCATCGCTCGACGTCGAGATCGGGTGCGATCGTCTGCACCACCGGGAAAGCCTGGTCGATCTGACGGCGGGCTAAGGGTTTCGCAACATAAGTGTCGTGCATGGGCGTCTCGACCACGGGTGCTGGCGTGACGATGGCAGCCCCCGAGCCCGCGGGTCCTTGACGTAGATCAATGTTGCCGGCCAGCGGCATCCCCATAGTCCCCACCCGTCAAAGGGATTTGCGTACGTGCCGCGTGCCGTCGCGGCGGTGCGGACCCGGCACGATGGAATCAAGAGCAACCTTACGGTGGCGAGGAACGACCGGCCCCGGCCGGCCCGGCTTCGCCAGACGGGAGATATAGGTAATGACAGCAGCGACCCTGTCCCACGGTTCGTCCGTGGGAGGCGAGCGGGCAGGTGAGGAGACCGTCTCGTACAACGAGGCTGTCATCCGCCTGTTCGTCATCGCCACTGTTTTCTGGGGCGTGATCGGCTTTATCGCCGGCATCTTCATCGCCCTGCAACTGGCGTTCCCGGCCTTCAACCTGGGCCTGGAATGGACCAGCTTCGGCCGCCTGCGGCCGCTGCACACCTCGGCGGTGATCTTCGCCTTCGGCGGCAACGCCCTGTTCGCCACCTCGCTGTACGTCGTCCAGCGCACCTGCCGGGCTCCGCTCTGGGGCGGGCCGGCGATCGCCAATTTCCTGTTCGTGGGCTACCAGCTCTTCATCGTGCTGGCGGCGTCGGGCTACGTGCTGGGCATCACCCAGGGCAAGGAATACGCCGAGCCGGAATGGTACGTGGACCTGTGGCTGACGGTCGTCTGGGTGGTCTACCTGCTGACCTTCGTCGGCACGATCATGCAGCGGCGCGAACCCCACATCTACGTGGCCAACTGGTTCTACCTGGCGTTCATCGTGACCATCGCGATGCTCCACTTGGTCAACAACCTGAACGTCCCGGTCTCGTTCTTCGGCACCGCCAGCTACCCGCTGTTCGCGGGCGTGCAGGGCGCGCTGGTCCAGTGGTGGTACGGCCACAACGCGGTGGGCTTCTTCCTGACCGCCGGCTTCCTGGGCATGATGTACTACTTCATCCCCAAGCAGGCCGGCCGGCCGGTCTATTCCTACCGGCTGTCGATCATCCATTTCTGGTCGCTGATCTTCCTCTACATCTGGGCCGGCCCGCACCACCTGCACTACACGGCCCTGCCGGAATGGGCGCAGACGCTGGGCATGACCTTCTCCGTCATGCTGTGGATGCCGTCCTGGGGCGGCATGATCAACGGCATCATGACCCTGTCCGGCGCCTGGGACAAGCTGCGCACCGACCCGGTGCTGCGCTTCCTGGTCACCTCCGTCGCGTTCTACGGCATGAGCACCTTCGAAGGCCCGGTCATGTCGATCAAGGCGGTCAACGCCCTGTCGCACTACACCGACTGGACCGTCGGCCACGTCCACTCCGGTGCGCTCGGCTGGGTCGCCTTCGTCAGCTTCGGCGCGGTGTACTACCTGGTTCCCCAGCTCTGGAAGGCCCAGCGGCTCTACTCGCTGCGGCTGGTCAGCTATCACTTCTGGACCGCCACCATCGGCATCGTCCTCTACATCACCGCGATGTGGATCTCGGGCATCATGCAGGGCCTGATGTGGCGCGCCTACGACAACCTCGGCTTCCTGCAGTACTCGTTCGTCGAGACCGTGGCGGCCATGCATCCCTTCTACGTGATCCGCGCCATGGGCGGCGTGCTGTTCCTGATCGGCGCCCTGATCATGGTCTACAACCTGTGGCGGACGACCAAGGGCGACATCCGGGTCGAGAAGCCCTACGTCACCGCTCCGACGCGCAAGTTCGCGCCGGCCGCCGAGTAAGGACCCAGCACGATGGCTAGCACCGACAAGAAGTCCGGCTTTTTCAATCACGGGCTGATCGAAAAGAACGTCACCCTGATGATGGTCCTGATCCTGCTCACCGTCTCCATCGGCGGCCTGGTCGAGATCGTCCCCCTGTTCACCATCGAGACCACGATCGAGAAGGTGGAGGGGGTCCGCCCCTACACCCCGCTCGAGCAGATGGGCCGCAACATCTATATCCGCGAAGGCTGCTACAACTGCCATAGCCAGCAGGTCCGTCCGTTCCGCGACGAGGCCGAGCGCTATGGCCACTACAGCCTGGCGGCCGAGAGCATGTACGACCATCCGTTCCAGTGGAGCTCGAAGCGCACCGGCCCGGACCTCGCCCGGGTCGGCGGCAAATACTCCAACCAGTGGCAGGTCGCCCATCTGGTAGATCCGCGCGCCGTCGTGCCGGAATCGATCATGCCGGGCTACGCCTTCCTCCTGGACCGCCCGCTGAAGTACGGCGACGTCAAGGAGCACCTGAAGACCCTGAGCATCGTCGGGGTGCCCTACACCGCCGAGCAGATCGACGTCGCCGCCAAGGACCTGGAGGTCCAGCAGCGTCCCGACGGCGAGACCGACGGCCTCCTGGCCCGCTATCCCAAGGCTGTCGTCGCCGATTTCGACGGCAACCCGAAGGTCGTGACCGAGATGGATGCGCTGGTCGCCTACCTCCAGATGCTCGGTACGCTGGTCGACTTCACGAAGTATCAGCCGGCCGATCTCAAGCAATAGTTGGTGGAACCAGTGGATCTGAACGCAATCGCGTCATTTTTGCGCTCCTTCTGGACGGTTTGGTTGATGCTGCTGTTCGTCGGCGTCCTGTTCTGGGCCTTGCGGCCCAAGAACAAGTCGAAGTTCGACGAGGCCAGCCGCATCCCGTTCAAGGATGAAGGCCAGGAGAAATAGGTCATGCCGACCAAGGTTGAAAAGGACTCCCTGTCGGGGGTCGACACCACCGGCCACGAGTGGGACGGTATCCAGGAACTGAACAACCCGCTGCCGAAGTGGTGGCTCTACGTCTTCTATGTCTGCGTCGCCTTCTCGGTGGTGTACTGGATCCTGTACCCGGCGATCCCGCTGGGCAAGACCTACACCGCCGGAATCCTGGGCTACAGCCAGCGCGAGACGGTCGTCGCCGACCTGGCGAGGGCCCGCGAAGCCCAGGGCGCCTTCCGCTCGAAGATCGAGACGTCCTCGTTCGACGAGATCCTGGGCAACCAGGACCTGCTGGCCTTCGCCACGGCCGGCGGGCGCACGGCCTTCGCCGACAACTGCGCGGCCTGCCACGCGGCCGGCGGCGCCGGTGCCAAGGGCTACCCGACGCTGGCCGACGACGACTGGCTGTGGGGCGGCAAGGCGGACGACATCCACACCACCCTGCTGCACGGCATCCGGTCGACCAACGACGAGGACACCCGCATCTCGGAGATGCCGAAGTTCGGCGTCGACCAGCTGCTGACCCGCCCGCAGATCGACGACACGGCCGAGTACGTCCTGTCGCTGACCGGACGGGAGACGGACAAGGCCGCAGCCGGCCGCGGCGCCGCGGTGTACGCGGAGAACTGCGCCTCCTGCCACGGCGAGAAGGGCGAGGGGATGCGGGAAGTCGGGGCTCCCCGGCTGAACGACAACATCTGGCTCTATGGCGGCGACAAGAAGACCGTCGTCGAGACGATCACCTATGCCCGCGCCGGCGTCATGCCGGCCTGGAGCAGCCGTCTGGACCCGGTCACGATCAAGCAACTCGCGGTCTACGTCCACAGCCTGGGCGGCGGCGAGAAGTAAGAGGCTCCTCCCGCAAGGGTCGGCACCTGGGCAACGCCGGGGAAGTCCGCTTCCCCGGCGTTCGCTTTTCCGCAGCCGCGATCGCGGCTGCCCACCGCGAACCATTTCTTCATTCCATCCGTGTTAATCCGTGGATATCCGTGTCCATCCCTGATCCTGCCGCATCCGTCCGGCAGGAGCCGCACCGGGTATCCCGACGATGCGCCGCCTGTATTTCCTGATACCCGCATTCCTGTTTGCGCTGTTGCCTGGGCCGTCCCGGGCTGAGCAGCAGAGCCTCGACCGCACCGCGCCGCCGCACTTCGAGGCGTTCCCGGTCTCCCCCTGGCCGCCGGACTGGCTGTACCCGTTTCGCGCCACCCCGATCCGGCCGGAGCGGATCGTCTACCGCCTCAAGGGCAGCGTCCGCCAGGTGGCCAAGGTCGATCCCGTCCTGTCCAAGGCCTGCCGCCGGGGCGCCTTCGTCCAGCGGCTCAACTGGATCTTCCGGGTGCAGTCGGCCGACGACCGGCCCTACGGCATCGGCTGGGGATCCGGCGTCAACCTGCACGATCCGGAAAAGCGCAGCACGCTCGACAAGGTCTACCTGTTCGACCGCCAGGATACCGGGCTGTGCGCCGTCTGGGTCGCGCCGCTGGAGACCCTGCGCCGCTATCTCGATCCCAGCCCCGCCCGCTGAGCCGCCGCGCCGAGCGCGATGCTCACACGCGCAAAGCTCGATGCCCAGACTCGCAAAGCTCGATGCCCCGACGCGTGCGCCTGGGGCAATCCTGCAATCACCGGGCAACGTCGCGCTTCCCGCAGGGGGCTTGAGCCTCTATATAGGGGCGGGCCGTCACTCCGGGATCTTCAGCGGTCGGATCGGCGTGCCAGTCATTCGAACCTTCTCCCTGTTCTTCCGGGGAGGGGATTTTTGTTGCGCCTGAAGTTACCAGAGCCCGAGCGCCATGCCAAAACGTACCGATATCAAGTCCATCGCCATCATCGGCGCCGGCCCCATCGTCATCGGCCAGGCTTGCGAGTTCGACTATTCCGGCGTCCAGGCCTGCAAGGCCCTGCGCGCCGAAGGGTACCGGGTCATCCTGGTGAACTCCAACCCGGCCACCATCATGACCGACCCCAACCTGGCCGACGCGACCTATATCGAGCCGATCACGCCGGCCACGGTCGCCAAGATCCTGGAAAAGGAACGGCCGGACGCGCTGCTGCCGACCATGGGCGGCCAGACCGCGCTGAACACCGCGATAGCCTTGGACGACGACGGCACGCTGGCGCGCCTGGGCATCGAGATGATCGGCGCAAACAAGCAGGTGATCGCCAAGGCCGAGGACCGGTTGCTGTTCCGTGACGCCATGGACAAGATCGGCCTGGAGAGCCCGCGCAGCCGCATGGTCCGCTCCTTCGACGAGGCGCTGGAAGCGCTGGCCGAGACCGGCCTGCCCGCGATCATCCGCCCCAGCTTCACGCTGGCCGGCACCGGCGGCGGCATCGCCTACAACAGGGCAGAGTTCGAGGAGATCGTGCGCGGCGGCCTGCGCGCGTCGCCCACTCGCGAGGTGCTGATCGAGGAGTCGGTGCTGGGCTGGAAGGAATACGAGATGGAGGTCGTGCGCGACGGCGCCGACAACTGCATCATCGTCTGCGCCATCGAGAACATCGATCCGATGGGCGTCCATACCGGCGACAGCATCACCGTGGCCCCGGCGCTGACGCTGACCGACAAGGAATACCAGATCATGCGCAACGCCTCGATCGCGGTGCTGCGCGAGATCGGGGTCGATACCGGCGGGTCGAACGTGCAGTTCGCCGTCAACCCGGCCAACGGCCGCATGGTCGTGATCGAGATGAACCCGCGCGTCAGCCGCTCCTCCGCGCTGGCGTCCAAGGCGACCGGCTTTCCGATCGCCAAGGTCGCCGCCAAGCTGGCGGTGGGATACCGGCTGGACGAGCTGGACAACGACATCACCGGCGTCACGCCCGCCTCGTTCGAGCCGACGATCGACTATGTCGTCACCAAGATGCCGCGCTTCACCTTCGAGAAGTTCCCCGGCACCGAGCCTCTGCTGACCACCTCCATGAAGTCGGTCGGCGAGGCCATGTCGATCGGCCGCACCTTCGCCGAGTCGGTGCAGAAGGCGCTGCGGTCGATGGAGACCGGCCTGACCGGCTTCAACGAGGTGCTGATCGGCGACGGCAACCCCGATCCGCTGACCGTCCGGGCGGCGCTGAGCCGCCCGACGCCGGACCGGCTGCTGGTTATCGCCCAGGCGTTCCGGCATGGCCTGAGCGTGGACGAGGTCCAGGCCGCCTGCAAGTACGACCCCTGGTTCCTGGAGCAGATCCAGGCGATCGTCGCGGCCGAGACCGCCGTCCGCACCGGCGGCCTGCCCGCCGACCGGCAGGGCTGGCTGCGCCTCAAGCAGGCCGGCTTCAGCGATGCCCGGCTGGCCGAGCTGGCCGGCACCGCCGAGGCGGAGGTCGCCGCGGCGCGGCGCGCGCAGGGCGTCACGCCGGTCTACAAGCGGATCGACACCTGTGCCGCGGAGTTCGCCTCCCAGACGCCCTACATGTACTCGACATACGAGGCCGACGGCTTCGGCGGCGCCGAGTGCGAGGCCGAGCCGTCCGACCGCAAGAAGGTGGTCATCCTGGGCGGCGGTCCCAACCGCATCGGCCAAGGCATCGAGTTCGACTATTGCTGCGTCCACGCCGCCTATGCGCTGGACGAGGCCGGGTACGAGACCATCATGGTCAACTGCAACCCGGAGACCGTCTCGACCGACTACGATACCTCCGACCGGCTCTATTTCGAGCCGCTGACCGCCGAGGACGTGGTCGAGCTGGTCCGGGTCGAGCAGAGCCGGGGCGAGGTGCTGGGCGTGATCGTCCAGTTCGGCGGCCAGACGCCGCTGAAGCTGGCGCGCGACCTGGAGGCCGCCGGCATCCCGATCCTGGGCACCTCGCCCGACGCGATCGACCTGGCGGAGGACCGCGAGCGGTTCCAGCAGCTGCTGCACAGGTTGGGCCTGCACCAGCCGGCCAACGGCCTCGCCCGCTCCCTGGAGGAGGCCGAGGAGGTGGCGTCGCGGATCGGCTTCCCCGTGGTGATCCGGCCCAGCTACGTGCTGGGCGGCCGCGCCATGGAGATCGTCCACGACATGGCGGGCCTGAAGCGCTACATGGGCTCCGCCGTCAAGGTGTCGGGCAAGAACCCGGTGCTGATCGACAGCTACCTGCAGGACGCCATCGAGGTGGACGTGGACGCCGTCCGCGACGGCACCCGGGTCTATGTCGCCGGCATCATGGAGCATATCGAGGAGGCCGGCATCCATTCCGGCGACAGCGCCTGCGCGCTGCCGCCCTATTCGCTGCCGTCCGACGTGGTCGCCGACATCTCCCGGCAGGCCGGCATGCTGGCAGAGGCGCTGGACGTGATCGGGCTGATGAACGTGCAGTTCGCGGTCAAGGGCACCCAGGTATATATCCTGGAGGTCAATCCGCGGGCGAGCCGCACGGTGCCCTTCGTCGCCAAGGCGACCGGCACGCCGATCGCCAAGATCGCGGCGCGGGTCATGGCCGGCGAGAAGCTGGACGCGTTCGACCTGAAGGGCCCGACACCGCCGCACACCGCGGTGAAGGAGGCGGTCTTCCCGTTCGCCCGCTTCCCCAACGTGGACATCATCCTGGGGCCGGAGATGAAGTCGACCGGCGAGGTCATGGGGCTGGACAAGGATTTCAGCCGCGCCTTCGCGAAGGCCCAGTCTGGCGCCGGAGTCGTCCTGCCCCTGTCGGGCGGGGTCTTCATCTCGGTCAAGGACCACGACAAGGCGGCCATGGTGCCGATCGCGGCCAAGCTCCGCGATATGGGCTTCTCGCTGCTCGCCACGGCGGGCACCGCGAAGGCGTTCGGCGAGGCCGGGATCCCGGTCACCCGGGTCAACAAGGTGCTCGAAGGGCAACCGCACATCGTCGATGCGATGATCAACGGCGATGTACAGTTGGTTTTCAACACGACCGACGGCGCCCAGGCCATGTCCGACAGCTTCAGCTTGCGCCGGACCGCACTCGTCAATAACATTCCCTATTACACGACCGTCGCGGGGGCGCGGGCTGCCGTCGAGGCTATCTCGGCGCTTCGGAGTGGTAGCCTTGACGTGGCACCGCTCCAGTCCTACCTGAGCGGGTCGTACTAAGGGGATCGAGGCTCCCGGCGCGGCTGATCTGGCCGCGCCGCAGTCTTCTTCAGCGTCGAGTGGACCGGGAAATGGAAAAAGTTCCAATGACGGCGGCGGGCTACAACCGCCTCCAAGAGGAGTTAAGGCACCTGAAAACGATCGAGCGGCCGGCGGTCATCAAGGCCATCGCGGAAGCGCGGGAACACGGCGATCTTTCCGAGAACGCCGAGTACCATGCGGCGCGCGAGCGGCAGAGCTTCATCGAAGGACGGGTGCTCGAACTGGAGGACAAGATCAGCCGAGCGGAGGTGATCGACGTCTCGAAGCTTTCGGGTGACGCGGTCAAGTTCGGCGCGACGATCACGGTCGCCGACGAGGATACCGACGAGGAGACCACGTACCAGATCGTGGGTCAGGACGAGAGCGACATCAAGCAGGGCCTGCTGTCGGTCAGCTCCCCGCTGGCGCGGGCGCTGATCAACAAGACCGTGGGCGACATGGTCGAGGTCCCGACCCCCGGCGGTTCGAAAAGCTACGAGGTCGTGAAGGTCGAGTTCCGCTGAGGCGCCTCGACGCTTGACGCTCGACTGCCACTATAAGGACTGCCATGAAAAATGCGGGCGAAAGCCCGCATTTTCTTTTCCGGCATCTTCTTTTCCGGGGTCCCGGAAGGCGGGGCTTCAGCCCTATTCCTCCTCTTCCAGCTCCTCCTCGTCCGGCAGGTCGCCGATCTCGGTGTCGATGGGAACGCCGGGCAGGGCCTTGGAGGTGCGGATCGCCAGCGCCGACTTGACGTGGCTGACGTTGGGAGCGCTGGTCAGCTTGGTGGTGAGGAAGCGCTGGTACGAGTCCCAGTCCTCCGCCACGATCTTCAGCAGGAAATCCGTCTCGCCCGCGAGCATGTTGCACTCGCGCACCAGCGGCCAGCTATTGACCAGCTCCTCGAATTTCTTTAGGTCCGCTTCGGCTTGGCTGGTCAGCCCCACATGGGCGAAGACGGTCACGCCGTAACCGAGGGCTTCGGGGTTGATGTCGGCATGGTAGCCACGAATGAATCCGGCCTCTTCCAGGGCGCGGACGCGCCGAAGGCAGGGCGGCGCCGAGATGCCCGCGCGCCGCGCGAGCTCGACGTTGGTCATGCGACCGTCGGCTTGAAGGTCGCGCAGGATGCGCCGGTCAATCCGGTCGAGTTTGACTCGCCGCATGGTCTTCTCTTGTAGCCCCTCGGGATGAATTGGAAAGGATATTACACAGAGCACTGGTTTACGCCAAGACAGAGCCGTCTTACAAGTGCGAAACTTTATAATAGGCGGATTGTGCTATCGACGCCCCCGGTCAGCAACCACGAAGGCCCGTGATCGTGCAAAATCTCACCTGCTGGGTCGTCACCGACGGCAAGGCCGGCATGGAAAACCAGTGCATCGGACTGGCCGAGGCGGTGGGACTCCCGCCCATCGTCAAGCGCGTGACCCTGCGCAGCCCCTGGCGCCAGCTCAGCCCGTTCTTCCGGCTGGGGCCGAGGCATTCGACCGCGCCCGGCAGCGACGCGCTGGAGCCGCCGTGGCCCGACCTGCTGATCACGTCGGGCCGCGCCAGCGTCACGCCGGCCCTGGGCGTGCGCCGGGCCAGCCGGGGCAAGACCTTCGCGGTCCATATCCAGGATCCCCAGATCCCGCCCCGCCTGCTCGACCTGGTGGTGGTGCCGCAGCACGACAAGCTGCGCGGCCCCAACGTGATCACCACGCGCGGCGCGCTCCACATGATCACGCCGGCGAAGCTGGCCGACGCGGCGGCCCGGATGGGGCCGGCCTACGGGCACCTGCCCCATCCGCGCATCGCGGTGCTGATCGGCGGGACCAACAAGCTGTTCCGCATGACCCCGGTGATCATGGGCGACGTGGCGGAGAAGCTGGCCAACCTGGCCAAGCGCCACGGCGCCGGGCTGCTGGTGACGCCGTCGCGCCGGACCGGCGCCGACAACGAGGCGATCCTGCGCGCCCGCATGGCCGACGTGCCGTCGGTCGTCTGGGACGGGCAGGGCGAGAACCCCTATTTCGCGTTCCTGGCGCTGGCCGACGTGATCGTCGTGACCAGCGACAGCGTGTCCATGGTGTCGGAGGCCTGCTCGACCGGCAAGCCGGTCTACATCATCGAGCTGGACGGCGGCTCGCCCAAGTTCCAGACCTTCCACCAGGCCCTGAAGGATGCCGGCATCATCCGGACCTTCACCGGCGAGCTGGACCACTGGACCTACAGGCCGCTCGACGACACCGCTGCGGTGGGCGCCGAGATCCGCCGCCGGATCGAGGCGCGGACCGGCCAGCGGATCGAACCGCCGCAGCCCGCCGGTTGACGCTGAAGCGGCGCCGGCCCATGTTCACACCGATCATGTTCAGCCGGATACAGCGAACCCATTCCAGCCGAGGCCAGCAGCCTATGCCCGCTCACCATCATTCCAAGGTCCTGATCATCGGCGCCGGCCCGGCCGGCTACACCGCCGCGATCTATGCCGCCCGCGCCAACCTGAAGCCGATCCTGGTGCAGGGGCTCCAGCCGGGCGGCCAGCTGACGATCACGACCGACGTGGAGAACTATCCCGGGTTCGCCGACGTCATCCAGGGACCCTGGCTGATGGAACAGATGCAGCGCCAAGCCGAGCATGTCGGGACCGAGATGTTCTTCGACGTGATCACCGAGGTCGACTTCACCCAGCGCCCGTTCCGGGCCAAGGCCGACAGCGGCGACCTTTTCACCGGCGACACCGTGATCATCGCGACCGGCGCCCAGGCGCGCTGGCTGGGGCTGGAAAGCGAGCGCACCTTCGCCGGCGCCGGCGTGTCCGCCTGCGCCACCTGCGACGGCTTCTTCTTCCGCGGCAAGGAGATAGCGCTGGTCGGCGGCGGCAACACCGCGGTCGAGGAGGCGCTGTACCTGACCAACCACGCGTCCAAGGTCACCGTGATCCACCGCCGCGACGCGTTCCGCGCGGAGAAGATCATGCAGGAGCGGCTGTTCCGCAATCCCAAGATCCAGGTGGTCTGGGACACCGTGGTGGACGAGATCCTGGGCGAGGGCGGCGACGACGCGCCCAAGGCGGTGACCGGGCTGAGACTGCGCAACGTCAAGACCGGCGACGTCTCGACCCTGCCGGTCGAGGGCGTGTTCATCGCGATCGGCCATGATCCCGCGACCAAGGTCTTCCAGGGCAAGGTCAATACCGATCCGGAAGGCTATATCCTGACCGCCCCCGACTCGACCGCCACCAACGTGCCCGGCGTGTTCGCCGCCGGCGACGTGAAGGACAAGGTCTACCGCCAGGCGGTCACCGCGGCCGGCATGGGCTGCATGGCGGCGCTGGAGGCGGAGAAGTTCCTGGCCCAGTTCGAGGGATCGCCCGAGGAGGCGCTCCGCGAGGCGACGACCACGCAGATGATCGGCGCCTGGGACTGAGTCCCCCTCCAAGGTAGCCGCCGCCTGGAAACGCCCTCCGAATCCGGCATTTTTGCGGTGGCTGCCCGTTATTCGTGCTCTTTCGATCCTAACGACCGTGGCCTTGATGTACGTCGCGGTATATCATCGTACGGTCTGCGCATTCCGCGGACCAAGATGATGCGACGGACGGACATCATTCCGCCCGCCGATGAACGGGACGTTTCATGGACTGGGATAAGCTTCGGGTCTTCCACGCCGTGGCCGAAGCCGGCAGCTTCACTCATGCCGGCGAAAGCCTGAATTTAAGTCAATCCGCAGTCAGCCGCCAGATCAGCGCGCTTGAGGAAAGCCTGAACGTGCCGCTGTTCCACCGGCATGCCCGCGGCCTGATCCTGACCGAGCAGGGCGACCTGCTCTACCAGACCGCGCGCGACGTCTTCGCCAAGCTGTCGATGACCGAGGCGATGCTGACGGAGAGCCGCGAGCACCCCAAGGGACCGCTGAAGATCACCACCACGGTGGCCTTCGGGACGACCTGGCTGACTCCGCGCGCCCGCGAGTTCCTGCAGATCTACCCGGAGATCCAGCTTTCCCTGCTGCTGGACGACACCGAGCTGGACCTGGGCATGCGCGAGGCGGACATCGCGATCCGCATGACCTCGCCGCGCCAGCCCGACCTGATCCAGCGTCACCTGATGACGATACGGTTCCATGTCTACGGCCATGTCAGCTATCTCAAGCGGAAGGGCGTGCCCAAGACGGTCCAGGAGTTGGACAACCATGACCTGATCGCCTACCCCTCGGACATGCGGGCGCCCATCACCAACATCAACTGGCTGCTGGACGCGGGCGATCCGCCCCAGGGGACCCGCAATCCCATCATGCGCGTCAACAATGTATACGCGATCTTCAAGGCGGTGGAGAGCGGTCTGGGCATGGCCGCCCTGCCGGATTACATGGTCGAGGGCAGCCGCGACATCGTGCGGGTGCTGCCCGAACTGAACGGCCCCACGGTCGAGACCTATTTCGTCTATGCCGAGGAACTGCGCCATTCCAAGCGCATCGCCGTGTTCCGTGACTTCCTGGTGCGCAAAGTGGCGGAGACGACGTTCTGAACAGATCGTTGCATATCAAAGCCATGCGGAGGTTGCATGGGCGCTTCCTCAAATCGTGCATGGAATTCGGGCAGCGGATGACCAAATAATCATCTGGCGGTGTTGCGATGCAATATCCGCTGTTTCGCTCCGGATCTCGGTCCGGGGTTGGGTCTTCGGACCCGCGTCTCCCAGACGTGAAGCCTCCCTGTTCAACTCGCCCGCAAGTCGTTCGATTTGCGGGCGTTCTTTTTGCGGGGAGGGGCGGCGTCCCGCCGCCCGTGTTGCGCGAGACGCGCACCCTTCATCGCCTTATTCGTAGATGCCTATATAGGCCACCAAATCCTTGCCCGGGACCCGCTTCACGAAGGATGTCTTGGGCTCGATGCGGTTGGATACCGGGTTGAGCCAGCGGTAGCTGACCCAGCCTTGGCCGCTTTCCTGCGCGACCTTCAGGATGTCCTTGACCATGAAGCGGCCGTCGGCGTCCTTCAAGTTGACCACGTTCTGGCCGACTCCGGCCGGGCGGGGCGGGTAGGCCAGCCATGTCCCGGTGAAATCGATCACGTTGACATAGATCTCCCCATAGCGGAATTCGCCGGCCCGGTTGAAGGACTCGCGGGCGGCCTCGATCCCCTGGGACTCGATCAGCGCGGAGGCCTTCAGCGTCAGCGCTTCCACCTCGTCGCGAGTCGGCTTGGCGGGGTCAGCGCCGGCAACGCCCGTCAGCATCAGGAGGATGGCCCCGACCAGGGCGATCCTGCCGCTCCATCCCGCGATGAACAAGCGCATGATTATTCCCCCGGTCGGGTTTGCTTCTGTCGCGAGCACAGCTATCGGTATTAACGACGGGACTGTCAACGGGGATAAGTGCCGCAGCCCGCCGGCAAGAATAGACAGAACATTTGGTATAGTTTGCAAAAGACATTGCCGGCGTGCGGGACTGTCGCATCACTTCGGCGGTGCAGCATGTTCTTTTTCGTGGACAGTCACCGGCGGCGGGAGGACGATCGATCGTACCGATACGCTAGCGGGTCGACGACGTCCACGGCCGTCGTTCCAAGACAGGCCGAGCCTGCGGACGCCCCCGATCCGTCAAAACGGTACTGGGAGGTTCCGAATGCCAAGCACCAGAATTGCGGGGCCACGTTGCGCCGCCCTCGTCGGCCCCTATCTCAGCGGCAAGACCACCTTGATGGAAAGCCTGCTGTTCGCGGCGGGCGCCGTCACCCGGAAAGGCACCGTCAAGGACGGCAACACCGTGGGCGACAGCGCGCCGGAAGCGCGCGCCCGCAAGATGAGCGTCGAGGTCGGGCTGGCCAGCGCCGACTATCTCGGCGAGCGATGGACGTTCCTCGACTGCCCCGGCTCGGTCGAGCTGTCCGCGGAGGGCCAGGCGGCCCTGATGGTCGCGGACGTCGCGGTCGTCGTGTGCGAGCCGACGGCGGACAAGGCGCCGATGCTGGCCCCCCTGTTCAAGTTCCTCGACGACAACGGCATTCCGCACATGCTGTTCGTCAACAAGGTGGATTCCATGGGCACCCAGGACGTCCGGGTGCGCGACCTGATGCAGGCGCTCCAGGCCGCCTCGGCCCGCCCGCTGGTGCTCCGCCAGGTGCCGATCCGCGAGGGCGACACGGTCACCGGCTGCGTCGACCTGGTCAGCGAACGGGCCTACCACTACAACCCCCACGCCCCTTCCAACCTGGTCCAGGTGCCCGACACGGTGCGCGAGCGCGAGCAGGCGGCCCGGCAGGAACTGCTGGAAGCGCTGGCCGATTTCGACGACAGCCTGCTGGAGCAGCTCCTGGAGGACGTGGCGCCGGACAAGGAGGAGGTTTATCGTCAACTCGCCAAGGACCTGGCGTCCGACCTGATCGTCCCGGTCTTCATCGGCTCGGCGGAGAACGACAACGGCGTCCGGCGTCTGCTGAAGGCGCTGCGCCACGAGACGCCCGAGGCCGCCGCGACGGCGGCCCGGCTGGAGATCCCCCTGTCCGCGGGCGCGGTGGCGCAGGTCTTCAAGACCTACCATGCGCCGCATGCCGGCAAGCTCAGCTTCTCCAGGGTCTGGAAGGGCGAGGTCACCGACGGCATGACCCTTGGCGGCGACCGGGTCAGCGGCATCTACCGCATGCACGGGCACGAGCAGCACAAGCAGCCGGCGGCGGGGACCGGCGAGGTCGTGGCGTTCGGCCGGATGGACCATGTGGCGACCGGCGACGTGCTCGACGACCAGGGCGGCCGGACCAGGGCGCCGCTGTGGCCGGCACCGCCGTCGCCGGTCTATTCCGCCGCGATCTCGGCCGAGCAGCGCAACGACGAGGTCAAGCTGAGCGCGGCGCTGGCCAAGCTGACCGAGGAGGACCCGTCCCTGTCGGTCAACCAGAACGCTGATACCGGCGAGATCGTGCTGTGGGGCCAGGGCGACATCCATCTCCAGCTCGCCATGGACCGCCTGCGCACCAAGTACAACCTGCCGGTCCGCTCGCGGGCGCCCCAGGTGGCCTACCGGGAGACGATCCGCAAGGGAACGGCGCAGCACGCCCGCTTCAAGCGTCAGACCGGCGGCCACGGCCAGTTCGCCGACGTGCATGTGGAGGTCAGGCCGCTGCCGCGCGGCGGCGGGTTCGTGTATGACGACAAGGTGGTCGGCGGCGTGGTGCCGCGCCAGTTCATACCGGCGGTGGAGGCCGGCGTGAGGGAATACCTGGCGCAGGGGCCGCTGGGCTTCCCGGTGGTCGATGTCGCGGTGACCCTGACCGGCGGGCAGTTCCACGCCGTGGACAGCAGCGAGCAGGCCTTCAAGACGGTCGGCCGCATGGCCATGGCCGAAGCGATGCCGAAATGCGATCCCGTGCTGCTGGAACCGATCCTGCAGGTGACCATCGCCGCTCCGACGGAGTTCACGCCCAAGGTGCAGCGGCTGATCACCGGCCGCCGGGGCCAGATCCTGGGCTTCGATGGGCGCGCCGGCTGGGACGGCTGGGACGAGGTCAAGGCCCTGATGCCGGAGGCGGAACTGCGCGACCTGATCGTCGAGCTCCGCTCGCTGACCCTGGGGCTGGGCATCTTCACCACCAGCTTCGACCATCTGGCGGAACTGACCGGGCGGCTGGCCGACCGGGCGGTCGAGATGCGCCAGTCGCTGGTGGCGGCGCAGTGACTCGGACCGGAATCCATACCCGATAGGGCGGGGAGAAGGCCCCCGCTCTTTCCGCTTGTATACAACGTTTGCCTTGCCACACTCTCCGCCCCGGCCGGCCATGTCCCGGACCGGCCTCATCGACGGAGAATTTCCCATGAACCTGAGCGCACGCAATCAACTGAAGGGTACCATCGTCGGCATCGACAAGGGGCCGGTCTCGGCCAAGGTCAAGATCGACATCGGCGGCGGCGTCACCGTCACATCGAGCATCACCACCGAGTCCGTCGATGAACTGGGCCTCGCGGCGGGTGACAGCGTCGTGGCGATCATCAAGTCCTCGGACGTCATGATCGGCAAGTGACCGGGACGGCGGGTCTGGCCCCTCCACGGGGGAGCGGGACCCGCCACGGTTCCGGAGCGCGGTTTCCGCGCCTGCGTCAAATATGCCGGGCCACGGCACTTTTTCCCCGATTTCTCGTTGAAGCAGGGAATTCCGCCCACCCACGGGCCCGCCGCGGCGAATGTGCCGCGACAGGGTTGACTTGGCCGAGGAGCGGTCAAGTTTGGATTGTCAGGGTGGATAAGCGAATCCACGATGTTTCAAGGAGAAGACCATGGCGTTCGAAAGTACGACCGCGCAGTCCCATGAGCCGATGGCCGTCCATACCGGCATTCCCGAAGACAAGCGGAAAGCACTGTCCGACGGCCTGGCGAAAGTATTGGCCGATACCTATACGCTTCTGGGCAAGACCCATGGCTTTCATTGGAACGTCACCGGCGCACAGTTCCATAGCCTCCACGAGATGTTCGAGGAGCAGTATACGGACCTGACCACCGCGGTCGACGAGATCGCCGAGCGCATCCGCGCCCTGGGCTATTTCGCGCCGGGCAGCCTCAGCCAGTTCCTGAAGCTGAGCACGATCGAGGACGAGCACGGCGTGCCGGACTCGCGCGGCATGCTGGAGCAGCTGGTGCGCGACAACGAGACCGTCACCCAGGCCTGCCGCGCCGTCGTCCAGATCTGCGACGAGGCCAACGACACCGTCACCGAGGACCTGATGAACCATCGCATGGACGCCCATGAAAAGGCGGCCTGGATGCTCCGCTCGTCCATGAGCTGATCGGGCGAGCCGTTCCGGCGGCCCGACCCCCCTGCCGCCGGCGGCATCCGACCGCCGGCGGCCGAAGGAACAGACGATTCCGATGCCGTTCTTCGTTCTGGAACCCGTGCTCCCCCTGGCCCGCAAATGGGAGCATTACCGCAAGACCCGCCGGCTGATCGTCCGCGCGCCGGACGAGGCGGGTGCGCGCAAGATCGCCGCCGACCAGGCCGAACTGGCGGGGCGCGAAGGAATGCACCTTCTGCTGCCCGAAGCCGACGAGGGCGAGACGCTGGCGAACCCCTGGCTCGACCCCGAGACGGCGGCCTGTGCGGCGCTCGACCCGGACGGCCCGCCCGAGGTGCTGAGCACCCAGGCCGACTGAGGATCCTGCGCCCTGCCGCAGCGCCGCGGTTCGGGTCGGACGGCACCGGCCCGGATCGTTCCGCCTTGCGTTCAGCGCATGCCACAAAGTTTGGAACGATTCTAAAAGACTGTTTGCCGGCTCGTGCCCGGACCCCCACATCTGTGATACGGATCAGGTTCCGATCCGGTTTTCCAGGGGGACGAATAATGCAGATCGATATTGGCATCGCCGAGAACGACCGTCGCGAGATCGCCGAAGGCTTGTCCCGGCTGCTGGCCGACACCTACACGCTCTATCTGAAGACCCACAGCTTCCACTGGAACGTGACCGGGCCTATGTTCAACACGCTGCATCTCATGTTCGAGACGCAGTACAACGAGCTGGCGCTGGCCGTGGACCTGATCGCCGAGCGCATCCGCGCCCTGGGCTTCCCGGCTCCCGGCAGCTACGCCCAGTACTCGGCCCTGACCTCGATCCAGGAAGCGACCGACGTGCCCAAGGCGGAGGAGATGATCCGCCAGCTGGTCGCCGGCCAGGAAGCGGTGGTGCGCACCGCGCGGTCGGTCTTCCCGGCCGCCGAGAAGGTCGGCGACGAGCCGACGGCCGACCTGCTGACCCAGCGCATGCAGCTCCACGAAAAGACCGCCTGGATGCTGCGCAGCATGCTGGAAGGCTGAAGCCCGCCGGGGTCCCGGTGATCGCGCGTCACGGCGCGATCACCCGAACTTGATTTGCAAGCGCACCGCTCCAAGGTCAAATCTGCACGCGACGGGTCCGCGGACCCGAACGGAGATTGCCGAGGAAGGAATGCCATGCTGATCCGATCCAGACGGGGGTGGGAGCTGCCGGACTCGGCGGCGACGCCCGAAGACGTCTTCCTCAGCCGGCGCAGCCTGCTGAAGGCCGCCGTGGCCGCCCCGGCCATCGCGGCGGCCGGTTCGATGCTGGGCGGTCCCGCGTTCGCGCAGACGGAGGTCGCGGCGGACGACCCTACCGCGGGTCTTTACCCGGTTCCGCGCAACGAACGCTTCACTCTGGACCGCGCGGTCACCGACCCGGCGGAATCCACCACCTACACCAATTTCTACGAGTTCGGCTCCCAGAAGAACATCTGGCGGGCGGCGCAGAAGCTGAAGCTGCGGCCCTGGACCGTGACGTTCGACGGCATGGTCGAGCAGGAGCAGACCGTCGATATCGACGCCCTGCTGAAGCGGATGCCGCTGGAGGAACGCCTCTACCGCCACCGCTGCGTCGAGGCCTGGTCGATGGCGGTGCCCTGGAGCGGCTTCCCCATGAAGGCCCTGGTCGATTTCGCCCGGCCGCTCGGCTCGGCGAAATACGTGGTGATGCGGACCTTCCAGGATCCCGGCATGGCGAGCGGGCAGCGCCAGTTCTGGTATCCCTGGCCCTATGTCGAGGGCCTGACCCTGGCCGAGGCGACCAACGAGCTGGCTTTCATGGTGACCGGCATGTACGGCAAGCCGGTGCCCAAGCAGAACGGCGCGCCGCTGCGGCTCGCGGTGCCGTGGAAATACGGGTTCAAGTCGATCAAGTCGATCGTCAGCTTCACCTTCACCGACCAGCGCCCGGTCAGCTTCTGGGAGCAGATCCAGGCCGCCGAGTACGGCTTCTGGGCCAACGTCAACCCCGAGGTGCCCCATCCCCGCTGGAGCCAGGCCAGGGAGCGGGTGCTGGGCACGGGCGAGATGGTGCCGACCCAGCTCTACAACGGGTACGGCGAGTACGTCGCGGATCTCTACAAGGACCTGGAGGGCGAGCGGCTGTACGTCTGAGCAGGGGGCGCCGTCACTCGGACCCGGATTCGACGCGGACCGCATCCAGGCAGGCCAGGATGGCGTCGCTGTCCTCGGCCATCGCCTCGGCGGCGCGGGCGGCCGGCCCGTCCGGCTCCAGCCCGTTGTCGGGAGCGCCCTCGACCAGCAGCTGGGCGCCGCCCTTGATCGCGTTCAGGCAATTGCGGATGGCGTGCCGGTGCGGCCGGCTCAGCAGGTCGGCCGGGGTGCCGGTGCCGGTCAACTCCTGGAGAGACTCGATCGAGACCGTGATGTAGCCCAGCATCTTGACGTCGTCCTCGTCGGTGATCGACGGTCCGGCCTCCGACACCCGGGCGCCGTGGGCGGCGATGCTCCCGGTCAGCCGCCGCAGTTCGCCGTGGGCCGCCTCGACGGTGAGCGGAACGCCGCTCATGACCCGTTCACCGCGGGAAAGCGGGCCAGCAGCGACTCGATCTTCGCCAGCAGGCGGTCGATGTCGACCGGCTTGGTCTCGAACTCGTCGCAGCCGGCCGCCATGGCGCGCTCCCGGTCCTCCGTCATGGCGTGCGCGGTCAGGGCCATCACCGGGATCGCGGAGGTCGCCGGGTCCGCCTTGATGGTCCGGGTCGCCTGCCAGCCGTCCATCACCGGCAGGCTCATGTCCATCAGGACGAGGTCGGGATGCTCGCGGATCGTCGTCTCCACTCCGGCGGCGCCGTCCACCGCCACGATCACCCGGAACCCGCGCCTTGCCAGGCGTCGCGACAGCATGTCGCGGTTCAGGTCATTGTCCTCGACGATCAGGATACAAGTCAATCGACGCCTCCCGTCACGGTCCCGCAAGATCGGCAAGTTCGCGGTCGGCCTGCTCCCCGACGATCAGCCGGCGGACCGTCCTGACCAGATCGTCCCGTTCATATGCACCTTTACGTAACACACGATCAACCTGCCCGTCCATTCGGACGGCCTGCTCCTCGTCCAGGTCCAGGGCGGTCACGACGACGATCGGGATGCCGTTCAGCCGGCCGTCGCCGCGCATCACCTCCAGCACCTGGAAGCCGTCCGGGGCCGGCATCCCGAGGTCCAGGACCACGACCAGCGGCCGGCCGGTCTGCATCCGGTCGAGCGCCGCCAGCCCGTCCTCGGCCTCGGCGACGGTGAAGCCGGCGCGCTCCAGGGTCCGGCGCAGAACGTCGCGGGCGGCGGCATCGTCGTCGACCACCAGCACGTCGCAGGCGTCGGAGCCGGCGACCTCCGCCGCGGGCATCGGGGTGCCGGTGAAGGCGACGCGGCGGATCGCCTCGGCGACGGCGTCGGCGGAAGCGGGTTTGGCCAGGCACTCGGCGGCGTCGGCCAGCAGGTTGAACGGGATCGGTTCCGAGCCCGACGGAACCAGCAGGATCTGCGGCGGACAGGCCATGCCGAATTCCCCGAGCAGGTTTTCCGGCAGCGACCGGCCGTCGCGGCAGCGCAGCTCCGCGTCCAGGACCAGGATGTCCGGCCGCAAGGCGCGGGCCATCCGCAGCCCCTCGGTCCCGCCGAAAGCGTGGAGCACCATCAGCGCGCCGGCCGAGGGATCGGCGGTCCGCAGGCGTTCCACCGCGCCGTCCACCCCGTCGTGCAGGGCGGGGTCGTCGCCGATCATCAGCACGCGGATGGACCGGCCGGGTGCCGCCGGGGCCGGTTCCGCGAGGGCGGCATCCGGCCGGGGCTCCTCGGCCGCCGGTGCCGGCGCGAGGGTTTCCGCCGGCAGGGTGATGGTGAAGGTGCTGCCCTTGCCCGGCTCGCTCGACACGTTGATCCGGGCGCCCAGCATGTCGGCGAAATGCCGGCTGATCGCCAGCCCCAGCCCGGTCCCGCCGTAGCGCCGCGTGGTCGAGGCGTCGGCCTGGGTGAAGCGGCGGAACAGCCGGCTGAGCTGCTCCGGCGTCATGCCGATGCCGGTGTCGCTCACCGTGAACTCCACGGCGGGGGCCGGCGTGCGGATAATGCGGGCCGCGACGCGGATGACCCCGCCGGAGGTGAACTTGCAGGCGTTGCCCACCAGGTTCAGCAGCATCTGCCGAAGCTTGGTCTGGTCGGACAGGATGATTCCCAGGAGGGGGCCGTCATCCACCTCGATCCGGTTGCCGTTGGCGTCCGCCAGGGGAGTCGAGATCGCCCGCACTTCCTCGACAAGCCGGTCGGCGTCGAACGGGGCGATGTCGACCGACATGCGGCCGGCCTCGATCTTGGACAGGTCGAGGATGTCGTTGATCAGGGACAGCAGGTGCTTGCCGCTGGAGCGGATCTTCTCGAGGTCGGGAACGTAGGCCTCGTCGCCCCGGTCCCCGGCGTCCTCGGCCAGCATCTCGGCATAGCCGATGATCGCGTTCAGCGGGGTGCGCAGCTCGTGGCTCATGTTGGCCAGGAATTCCGACTTGCTGCGGTCGGCCGCCTCGGCCTGCTCCTTGGCGCGGCGCAGGGTGTCGGCGGCGCGCTGGGCCTCGGTCACGTCGAAGAAGGTGCCGACCATGCCGGCCTCCGAGCCGTCCGCCCCGCGGAAGGCGGCCTCGCCGACCATCACCGTGCGTTCCTCGCCCTCCGCCGCATCGTGAAGGACCGCCTCGTACTGGCGGATCCGGCCGCCGTCCGGGTCCTCCTCCGGTCCGCCGCCCCGGCCGGCGGCCCAGGCGTCGCGGGCGAACTGCACCGCCGCCTCCCCGAACAGGTCGGCCGGGGTCCGTCCCGCCACCCGGTCGCGCGGCACCCCGGCGAACGCGGCGAAATGGCCGTTGCAACCGATATAGCGGCCGGACGGGTCGAGCATGAACAGGGGCACCGGCACGGTATCGAGCATGGTCGCCAGCAGGCGGTTGCGCGCCTCCAGCGTGCCGGTGGTCGCGGCGATGGCCCGCCGGTGGTCGGCCAGCCGGTGCCCCATCGCGACGATGCGGTCGACGGTCCGCTCCAGCTCCAGGATGCCGGAGCGGGGCGCCTGCTCCAGGTCCTGGCCGGCGCCGATCCGATCGGTGATCGCGTCGACTTCGGCCAGCGGGCGGGAGATCGCCCGGCTCATGCCCTGGGCGCGCCGGTACAGCATGGCGAAGAAGCCGGCATAGAACAGGGTCACCGCCGCGATCAGCATCAGGCCGATGCGGTCGAACCGGTCCTTCAGCGCCGTCGCGTCGGCGAAGATGCTGCTCTCCGGCGCCAGCACCAGCAGCCTCCAGCCGGTCTCGCCGATGGTCGCCCAGGAAGCCAGGCGCGAACCGCCGCCGTCCCCGCCCAGGGCGAGGGTGCCGGCCCCGGAGCCCGAGGCTCCGACCAGGGCCGCGAGCGGGGCCAGGTCGGGCCGCCGGAAGATGTTGAAGTCGTCCGGCTTGAAGGTGTCGGCCATGATGGCCTTGTCGTAGTGGTGCTCGGTCAGTTCGGTCAGCCCGAAATCGCGCTCGGCGGCGGGCGGCACGGCCAGGAGCACCCCGTCGCGGTTGAGCAGGACCGCGTAGCCGTCCCAGGGCAGCTGCAGCCCGGCGATCCGTTCGACGAACCGGCCCACAGTGACGTCCACGCCGACCACGCCTTCCAGCACGCCGTCCGCATAGGCCGGCGCTATGGCCGACGCCATCCAGCCGCTGCCCGCCGGATCGACATAGACATCCGTCCAGACCGTCCGGCGGTCCGGATTATGGGCGGCATCCGCCTCGTAGTAGAAGTTGAAGGACGGAATGTCCATCAGCTCGGCATACTGGCCGGACACGTCGAAATACGGGTAGATCCGGTTGAGGCTGTCCCGGGTGTTGAGATAGGCCTGGGCGATCAGCGGATTGGTCTGCTGCAGGTTCTTCAGGAACGGGTCGAGCTGCGACAGCCGGAGCGCCTTCGCCCGCTCCGCCTCGCCTACCGGCACGATGCCGCTGTAGAAGGCCGCACCCTGGCCGATGTCGCGCGTGGTGTACCAGGAGCCCTGCGGCCCGTAGGCGTAGCGCTCGACCTCCTCGGGCGGCGCCTGCCAGGGCGTGCGGTAGGCCAGCTCCGCCTGACGCGCGAGCAGGGAGGTCGCGGAGCTGATCCCGGCCAGGGTCGCGTTCAGCGTCTCCGCCTCCTGCCGGGCGGTGCGGGTCAGCTGGTCGCGGGCGACGGCGCGCATCGCCTCCAGGTTCTCGTCCCGGATCAGGGCGTTGGAGAACAGGTAGATCCCGATCAGCGCCAGCTCGACGAACAGCAGCGGTATCAGCGCGGTGCGCAGGTAGGAGCGCCAGATCCAGCCCAGCAGCGACTGCGGTGCGGCTTTCGCCTCCCCGGGGGAGGGCGCCGGGGTCCGGCTGGCATGGGGCATGTCGGTGATCCTGACCGCGGAACGCGACTGAAAAGGCTAACACGAAAGATCCGGAGCGCCAATTTCACCAAATTGCCGGGACTTCGCAAGGCGTGATTGATAGACAGCGTAGCAAGGGCACGCGAACCGGCCCCCGGGGCCGGCAGAAAAGAGGAAACGTGATGACTTCCCAGGACCTGTGCGATCTCGACGCCGTCACCCTCCGCCGGATGATCGGACGCAAGGAGATATCCCCGCGCGAGCTGGTGGACGCCTGCATCCGCCGAATCGAGGCCGTGGACCCCACGGTGAACGCCCTGGTCAGCCGCTGCTTCGACCGGGCGCGGATGGAAGCCGCCGAGGCCGAGGCGGCCGTCATGGGCGGCGGTCCGCTGGGTCCGCTGCACGGGCTGCCGATCGGCATCAAGGACCTCAGCGACACCGGCGGCGTGCGGACCACCTACGGCTCCCGGCTCTATGCCGACCATGTCCCGGCGGAGGACGAGCGGGTCGTCGCCGCGGTGCGCCGGGCCGGCGCCATCGTGCTGGGCAAGACCAACACGCCGGAGTTCGGCACCGGCGCCAATACCCGGAACGCCGTGTTCGGCGCGACCCGCAACCCGTTCGACCCCGCCCGCACCTGCGGCGGTTCGTCCGGCGGCTCCGCGGTGGCGCTGGCCTGCGGCATGGTCCCGCTCGCCACCGGCTCCGACCATGGCGGCAGCCTGCGCACGCCGGCCGCCTTCTGCGGCATCACCGGCTACCGCCCGTCGCCCGGCATGGTCCCCAGCGAGCGCCGGGGCATCGCCTGGTCGCCGTCGTCGGTGGACGGCCCGATGGGCAGGACCGTCGCCGACACCGCCCTGCTGATGTCGGCCATGGCCGGCACCGACCCGCGCGACCCGTTGCCCGGCTGCGCCGATCCGTCGGCCTTCCTGACCCTGCCGGAGGTGGACACGGCGTCGTTGCGCGTCGCGGTGTCGGAGGACCTGGGCTTCGCGCCGGTGGACGACGGCATCCGCGCCACCTTCCGGGCCGCGGTCGCGCGGATGTCCGGCGCGTTCGGCAGCGTTACGGAAGAGGGGCCGGACCTCGCCGGGATCGACACGGTGTTCGAGATCCTGCGCTCGGTCATCTTCGTCGGGTCCCACCGGGAAAAGTTCGAGAAGCACCGCGACGCCCTGGCGCCCAACGTGGTCGCCAACATGGAATCGGCCCTCAAGCTCGACATCCGCGACGTCGCCTGGGCCATGTCAGAGCAGACCCGGTACTTCAGCCGGTTCGTGGCCTTCATGGAGGGGGTCGACGTGCTGATCTGCCCCGCGGTGGCGGTCCCGCCCTTCCCGGTCGAGCAGTGGTACCCGGAGACGATCAACGGGGCGCCGACCCGGAACTACATGCACTGGCTCGCCATCACCTACGGCTTGACGGTACTGAGCCACCCGATCGTCGTGGTGCCTTGCGGGCTGGACGCGACCGGGACGCCGTTCGGCATCCAGATCTGCGGCCGGTACGGCGCCGACCGCGCCGTGCTCGGCGTCGCCCGGGCGATCGAGCGTCTGCTGGCCGGAATTCCCGGGCTGGAGCGGCCGGTGCCGGGCTTGGCAAAGACCCCATAGCTCCGTATGGTTCCTGCGGCCCCCAAGCCTCACGCTGCCGGCCCGAAGCCGCAAGGAGACCTCCATGACGGAAGAGACGCGCGTCGCCCTGGTGACAGGAGCCAGCCGGGGGATCGGCAAGGCCATCGCCACCGCGCTGGCCGAAGCCGGCTTCGACCTGCTGATCACCTCCAGGACGGCGACCGCGCTGGAAACCCTGGCGAGCCACCTTGCCCGCGAGACCGGCCAGCGGATCGAGATCCTGCACGGCGACCTGCGCGAGCCGGAACTTCCCGAGACGCTGGTCGAGACCGCGGTGGACCTGTTCGGCCGGCTCGACCTGCTGGTCAACAATGCCGGGGCGACCAAGCGCGGACCGTTCCTGGACCTGTCGGAAGATGACTGGCAGGACGGGTTCGCGCTGAAATTCTTCGGCGCGGTCCGGCTGGCCCGGGAGTCCTGGCCCCATCTGAAGCGGACCGGGGGGCAGGTGATCAACATCATCGGCTCGGGCGGCCGGACCCCGACGGCGGAATTCACCATCGGCGGCTCGGTCAATGCCGGGCTGATGAACTTCACCAAGGCGCTTGCCGACCTGGGGCTGGCCGACGGCGTCCGGGTCAACGGCATCAATCCCGGACCGATCCGGACCGAGCGGCTGGAAACCCGCATCCGCCAGTTCGCCCAGTCCCACGGCATCGACACGGAGGAGGCGGCCAGCCGGATGGTGCAGGCCCAGAAGGTAATGCGGTTCGGCGAGCCGGACGAGATCGCCTCGGTCGTGACGTTCCTGGCGGGGGAGGGCGGCGAGTTCATCCACGGCGCCCTGATCGACGTGGACGGCGGCTCGACCAAGGGCCTCTGAGCCGGCCGGGGGAGGGCGTCATGAGGGACCGGCGGGGCGAGCCCCTTTCGACGGACGATCCCGCGTCGGGGGAGCGGCTCGACGCGGCGGTCGCGCTGATGAACGGCTACTTCACCGACCCGCTGGCGGTGATCGATCGGGCGCTGGAGGAGCGCCCCGATTTCGTCATGGGCCACTGCTTCCGTGCCGGGCTGCTGCTGATCGCTGCGCAGAAGTCGGTCGAGCCGGAGCTTCGCCGCAGCGTCGAGGCGGCGGAGGCGCTGGCGGGAACGGCCAACGACAGGGAGCGCGGCCACATCGCCGCCGCGCGGGCCTGGCTGGACGGCGATTTCCACCGCACGCCGGAACTCTACGGGCGGGTGCTGGAGGATCATCCCGGCGATCTGGCGGCCCTCCAGTTCGCCCACCAGTGCGATTTCTTCGTCGGCGACGCGGCGGCGCTCCGCGACCGGCCCGCCGGGGTGCTGGCGCGGTGCGATCCGGACCTGCCCGGCCATGGCTTCGTGCTGGGCATGCACGCCTTCGGGCTGGAGGAGAACAGGGACTTCGCCGCGGCGGAGGAGCAGGGGCGCCGGGCGGTCGAGCTGATCCCGCGCAATCCCTGGGCGATCCACGCCGTCGCCCACGTGATGGAGATGCAGGGCCGCTCCGGCGAGGGCATCGCCTGGATGAGGGATCGCGAAGCGGATTGGGCGCCGGACAACCTGCTGGCGGTCCATAACTGGTGGCACCTAGCGCTCCACCATCTCGACCGCTGCGAGACCGGGGCCGTGCTGGAGATCTACGACCGCCATGTCCGGCCCCGGCCGGAGGCGATCGGTCTTGAACTGTCCGACGCCACGGCGCTGCTGTGGCGGCTGCACCTGGCCGGGATCGACGCCGGCGACCGCTGGCGCGAGGTCGCCGACGGGTGGGAGCCGATGGCCGGCGACGGCTACTACGCCTTCAACGACATGCACGCGATGATGGCCTTCGTCGCGGCGGGGCGCGAGCAGTCCGCCGCCCGGCTGGCCGCCGCCCTGGCCGATCGGGGGGCAGGGACCGGCACCAACGCCGCGATGACGCGGGATGTCGGGCTGCCGGCTTGCCTGGGACTGCTGGCGTTCGGGCGGGGCGATTATGCCGCCGCGACGGACCTGCTGCTGCCCCTGCCGGCGATCTCCCGCCGCTTCGGCGGCAGCGACGCCCAGCGCGACGTCATCGCCTTGACCCTGCTGGAGGCGGCGCAGCGGGCCGGCCGGACGGAGACCGCGCGGGACTTGGCGGCACGGCGGATCGAGCTGAAGCCCCGCAGCGCGTTCACCCGGCTGGTCACGGAAAAACGCCTGAACCTTGGGTGAGCAAGCCCGTTCCCCGGAGGATCGCACACACAGGACCTCTCCCATGCTCGCGGCCTTCCTGCTTCTCTACAGCCTGTTCGGCGCCTCCGTCGCCCACGCCCAGGAGGCCGGGGGCTTCCTGTCGGAGTCCCGCAGCACGGTCGTCCATCTGGCGGAACTGGTCACGAGCGGGATCGAGGCGGTCGGCATCGGCGTGATCGTCCTGGGGGCGACCATCGCCACGGCTCTTTTCCTGCGGGACGGCTTCGGTGCCGCCGGCTGGGACGATGCCTACGAGCGGTACCGGGCCAATCTCGGTCGCGGCATCCTGATCGGGCTGGAGCTTTTGGTGGCCGCCGACATCATCGCGACGGTCGCGGCTCCCCTGGACTTCAGCACCGTCGGCGCCCTCGGCGTGATCGTCCTGATCCGTACCTTCCTCAGCTTCTCCCTGGAAGTCGAGATCAAGGGCCACTGGCCGTGGCAGGAAAGCCGGATCAGGAAGCGGGGAACCGATCCGGGCGGCTAAGCGGGAATGACGCAAATGTGATTCAGGTTATTGCCACAGATTACGGTGATGGACAAAGATACGGCCTGGACGATCTGAGTATATCGATGTAATCTGTGGCCAAATCTCTTCCTCCCATCCCAGCATCGTCCAGGGCAGGAATCATTATTTAGCCACAGATACACGCAGATGGACGCAGATACTTATCAATATATTAACTGTGTCTATCTGCGTTCATCTGTGGACAATCTCTCTTCCTCCCGCCCCAGCGTCGTCTATGGCAGGCCGAACCGGGCGATGATCCGGAACGGGGCGTCGCGGGTGTCCTGCTTGAAGACGGCGAGGGCGTCGATCTCCAGCGGCTTCCGGGCGAAGGGCGCCACCGCCGGTTCCAGCAGGGTCCTGGCGGCGGCCCTGGCATCGTCGTCCAGGCTGCCGGTCAGGGTCATGTGGAAGCGGAATTCCTCGAAGACATAAGGATAGCCCCAGTGCCGGAGATGCTCGTCCTGGCGCGGCGTCAGCCCGTGGGCGCGGCGCTTCTCCAGGTCGGATGCCGACTGGGGTGCTCGGAAAGGGTCGAAGTACCGCACGCAATCGGCGGCGAACCTGTCCAGCGCCTCCGACGGGGCCGAGGGGACCAGGGCAAGGAAGCGGCCCAACTCCGCCAGGCGGAGGGAAGGCACGGTGAAACGCGGGTGATCCGCTGCGAAGGTCTCGGCCGCCGCCAGCAGTTCCGCCTCGTCCCGGCCCGGGGCCAACGCCATGGGCGGCTTGAGGGTCGCGTGGAACCCGTAACGGCTCGGATCGACGGTCCAGTCCGGATGCACGCCGTCCGGCGGATCGAGGGTTTCGCCCGTGGCCGCGTCGCGGCCGAGCCAGCGGCTGGCGAATTTCCACAGGGCGGAGTCCGGGGGCGGGGCGAAGTAGAGGGCGTAGCGAGCGGTCATGGGATCGCTTGTTCGGGAACGCGGGTAGCATATGCTATCGCCTTCAGCAGTCCCGGCACCAGCTTGACGGTACCGGCCGCGATCCCCTGGAGCGCCGGGCGGCGGATCGCCTGCGCCAGCAGCGTGGCGGTGCGGATCTGCCCGGCGAAAGCCGATCCGTCGAGCGGCGCCTGCCCGGCGAGCACCCGGTCGGCCGCCAGGAAGGCCGAGTGGAGGGCGATCGCCATGCCGTCGCCGCAGAAGGACGGGATCACCGCGAGCTGGTCGCCCAGCCGGTGCAGCCGCCGGGACCCGGCGTCGCCCCGATGCACGAAGCCATAGGGAATGCCGTAGATCGACAGCGGGCGCTCCCAGCAGGCCGTGGCGCCGGCCAGCCGGGCCGCGAAGGCGGGGGACTCCTCGCAAAGATGATCCAGCAGGCTGTCCCACCGGCGCCCGACCCGCTCATGGACCGGCTTGGCGACAACGAGGCACAGGTTGACCCTTCCGTCCGCCGCCGGCTGCAACCCGGCATAGCCGCCGGGGAACAGCAGCACCTCCACATGGCCGGCGAGGCGCGCCGCCTGCTCCGGCGCCAGCGTCAGATACTGCTTGAACCCGATCAGGTCGTTGATGGCGCCGGGCGGCCGGCGGTGGCCGCGCAGGTCATGCTTGCCGGTCGCCAGCAGCGCCGCCCGGGCGGCGACCGGCCCGTCCGCCTGGAGGGCGACGCAGTCCTCGCCTTCGGTCAGGGAGCGGACCGTCACGCCGCGCCGGATCTCGGCGCCCCTGTCCGCCGCTGCCCGCAGCAAGGCTTCGTCCATAACCTCGCGCGACAGGCTGAAGGCGGGGAAGGGCAGGCGGGTGGTGGTTTCCGACCGCCCCCGGACCAGTCGGACGGAATGGATCGGCAGCGCGCCGAGGCGGGGCAGGTCCAGGCCCAGCCGCTCCAGGTAGCCGGCGGCCTCGACGCTGACGAACTCGCCGCAGACCTTGTGGTGCGGGCCGGCCTCGCGCTCGAACAGCAGGACGGAGCGCCCGGCCTCCGCCAGACGGCAGGCCGCCGCGGCGCCGGCCGGCCCGCCGCCGACGATCACGGCGTCATGGATCGCGGGCTTCACTTGATCCGCCCGACGCCGTAGCGGAACGGCGTGAACCACTCGACCGAGACCTCTCCCGGCGCGAAGCCCGCCTCGGCGATCACCCGGTCCCAGTCGGCGCGGGTGAAGGCGCGCGCCACCGAGAGGGGGGCGTCGTGGACCACCAGCCGGTTGACCGGCAGCGTCGCCACCATCGCGCGGGCGAAGGCGTGGGAGATCGCATGGCGGTGCAGGTCGTTGCTGAACCAGCCGAGACCGGCGCGGCTCTCCATCCAGCGCAGGAAGCGGACCAGGGACTCGTCCTCCAGGTGGTGGGTGAACAGCGCGCTGATCACCACGTCGGCGCGATGGTCCCCGGGCAGGTCGAACAGATCGCCCACCCGATAGTCGATCCCGGCGTCCGGCGGCGTGGCCAGCCCAGCTGCCCGGGCCGACCAGGGATTCAGGTCCACCCCGGAAAGCTCGACCTCGACTCCGCGCCGGCCGGCCCAGCGGTGGATTTCCCGCAGCATGTCGCCGTAGCCGAAACCCACGTCCAGGATGCGCAGCCTGCGCCGCCCCGTCCGCTTCACCACCCGGTCCAGCCAGGTCAGGGTCGGGCGGTACGCCAGGGTGCACAGGTTGATCCGGCGCAGGTCCCGCAGGCAGTGCTGGAACTCCTCGAAACTGACTTCCTCCGTGTCCATCAGCTCCGGCCGGGTGCTCCGCCGGGACAGGTCGGTCATTGATTTCATATCGCCGCGCTCATGCCGCGGCGAGGCGGAACAGCATGCTTTCCGCCGTCAGCCCCGGCCCGAAGGCCATGGCGCAGCCCAGCCCGTTGCCGCCCATGCGGGTGTCGCGGAAGCGGTCGAGCATGCGCTTCAGCACGAACATGACCGTCGCAGACGACATGTTGCCGTAGTCGCGCAGCACCGCCCGCGAGTCGGCGAGCTGGTCGCCCTTTCCCTCTATGGCCCCGGCCACCGCGTCCAGGATCGAGCGCCCGCCGGGATGGACCGCCCACAGTTCCACGTCGGATGGGCTGCGGCCCTGGAGGATCGACGGCAATGCTTCGGGAAGCCCCTGGCCGATGGTGCCGGGGACGGTCCCGGCCAGCCGCATGTCGAAGCCCTGGCGGCCGATATGCCAGGTGATCTGGTCGGCGCTGCCGGGGATCACCGTGGCCCGGAAACCCTGAAGCTCGATCCCGTCCGGCTCGGCGCTGACCAGACAGGCGGAGCAGCCGTCGGCGAAGATCAGGAAGCTCAGGATTTCCTCGATGTCCGAGGTTTCCTGAAGATGCAGGGTGCAGAGCTCCAGGTTGACGATCGCGACCTTGGAGGCGGGCTCGGACCGCACGATGTGCCGGGCCGCCTTCAGCGCGTTCATGGCGGCATAGCAGCCCATGAAGCCGATGATCGTCCGCTCCACCGACGGGTCCAGGCCGAAGTGCCGCGCCAGCTCCAGGTCCAGGCCGGGGGCGTAGAAGCCGGTGCAGGAGGTCACGATCAGGTGGGTTATCCCGTCGCGGTGCCGCTCGATCCCGGCGGCCTCCAGGCTGGCGGCGGCAAGGCCGAGCGCGTGTTGCTCGTAGAATTTCATCCGGGTGGCGGTATCGGGGAAGGCGCCGCGCGTGAAGAAGCCACCGGTATCCAGGACCTCCGGGTGGGGGTCCGGCTCGAAGAAGGAATAGCGGTGCTCGATCTGGCACCGCTCCGCCATGCGGCGGAACAGCTTGCGCAGGCGCTCATCGGTCAGCAGGGCCGGGGCGTAGCTGACGAACTTGTCGTGGACGTCATGGGTTGGAACCGCGGTTCCGATCGCGTTGATGTAGGCGGCGGTAGGCATCCGGGGCTCCGGTCATACGGTCTTTGCAGGTGCAACAGTCGGGCGGCCCGAACATCATGACTCGCCCGTGGGATAAGCCCGCCCGCGCCAAGTGGAGGGCCGGCCGCGCAGCGAAGTCCACAGGGCCGACCACTGGATCGCCAGCATGAAAGCGACGCCTACGGGATGCAGTAAGGCGCTGCCGATGCTCTGCTCGAAGCGGAACGCCAGGGCGAGGCGGGTGCCGAGCGCCACGGCGATTCCGACGCAGGCCGGGAACAGCGCCTCGGGCGGGCCGTCGAACAGCAGCAGGCCGAGAAGCAGCAGGAACGGCAGGATATGCCCGCCCGCCAGCAGGACGGTCCAGACGGGCAGCCCGACCGGCGTCGCCATCCCCTCGGTCGCGTTCTTGGTGAAGCCTTGCCAGACCTCGGTCCCGTTGCGGTACATGCGGCAGGTGGCGACGTCGTCGGCGTCGAACAGCTCGGTATGGATGCCGGCGCGGCGGAAAGCGCGCGGCAGCTTGATCCCGTCGTGCAGCGACTGCTTGATCTCGGCATGGCCGCCGGCGCGGGCATAGGCGTCGGCACGGGCGATGAAGAGCTGGCCGCATCCCGCCCCCAGCCCCGGCGCCCCGGACAGCCGCATCCCGACGAAGGGCAGGTAGCCGAGCAGCAGGAAATGGATCATCGGGATGACCAGCCGCTCCGGCCATGTCCCGGTCTCCTGCCGCGGGAAGCCGCTGGCGAGGCCGGCGGCGGGGTGCTTCGCCATGAAGGCGGCCATGCGGGCGAGGCCGTCGGGCGCCAGCCTCACGTCGGCATCGACGAAGACCAGCAGCGGATACCGGGCCAGCTTCGCCAGATGCCAGCAGGCATGCTGCTTGCCCGACCACCCCGGGGGAAGGGCGGGCGCCTGCTCGACCCGCACGCGCGGATCGCCGATGGCGCGCACCACGTCGGCCGTGCCGTCGGTCGAGTGGTCGTCCAGCACGACCACTTCCAGGTTCACCCCGGCGTTCGCCAGCGCCGACCGGACGGAAGCCTCGATCTTGTCCGCCTCGTTGCGGGCCGGGATCAGCACGGAAACGCCGGCCAGCCCTCCGGCCGACACCTGGCCGGACTTCGGCGGCGGGCGGTAGAGCAGCAGGTTCCACACGGTCATCACGGCCGGAATCATGGCGAGCCAGGCGCAGACCCAGGCGAAATTCTCCATTACGGGTGATCCCTGCCGTGTTCGGGGTGGAAGCGTTCGCCGCGGGCCAGCGCCTTGGCGCGGCGCCACAGGTCGTAGACGCCGCCGACGCCGGCGGCGCCGCGCATCAGCGGCTCGAATCGGGCGGGGTCGCGGGCCATGGAGTCGGCGGCGAGGGCGTCCATGGTTTCGGCCAGCGCCGTCTCCAGCCGGGTCTGCCATTCCTCGACCGTGCCGCCGCCGCTCCGCATCACCGGCCCGAAGCGGCACAGCGCCTCGGGCGTGCGCTCGTCCCAGAAGGGATATTCCAGCGCCAGCGGCACGACCGAGGCGCCCTCGACCCGGCGCGCCAGATGGGCGATGCCGGGGCGCAGGGAGACCGGCCGGACGCGGGCATCGGTGAAGCTCCCCTCCGCCGTGATCCACAGCATGGTGCGGGGATCTTCCAGCAGCCCGGTGCAGACCTTCAGGAAGGTCGCCGCACCGCGCGGCGTGCCGGGCTCGATCCCGAACAGACCGATCCGGCGCATGAAGCCGTACTGTTCCAGCGCCTTCGCCTCCATCGGGCCGTAGCCGAAGCGTTCGGGGAAGCGCAGCGTCGCCAGCACCATGAACATCGCCGGGTCCCACCATGAGGGATGGTTGGAACAGACGATCACGGGCCGGTCGGGAGACAGGTCGGGAAGCGTGCCGCGCGCAAGCCGCACGCCGTGGAAGCGGCGCGCGACGTAGCGGCACATATAGGGGCCGAAAAGCCGGACGATGCGGGGCGACCGTGATGACCGCACCGCCTCGGCCGGCGTCATGCCACGCTGGCCGTCGGCCGGGGAGCCGTCTCGAACGCCGCCGGCTGCACGGCGCCGCCCATGTCCTGGTCCAGCGTGTCGGCCGCGATCCAGCCCGACATCATGACCATCGGCATGCCCGGCCCCGGATGGGCGGCGCCGCCCGCCAGGTAGAGGCCTGCCAGCTCGCGGCTTCTGTTGCCCGGCTTGAAGGCGCCGAAGAACCTGCCGTGGCTCGCCAAGCCGTAGATGGCGCCGTTCAGCACGCGATAGCGGTCGTGGATGTCCTGGGGCGTCAGCCAGCGCTCGACCTTGATGCGGCTTTCCAGGTCCTTCATCCCGCCGGTCCGCGCCAGCTTGTCCAGGATCACCCTGCGGTAGGCCGGAAGCATCTTCGACCAGTCGTGGTGCGGGCGGAGATAGGGGGTGTGGACCAGGACGTAGAGAGCCTCGCCGCCCGGGGGGGCGACGCCCGGCTCGGTCCGGGCCGGGGCCGCGATGTAGCAGGTCGGGTCCGGCGCCGGCTCGCCCTTGTGGTAGATCCAGTCGAACTCCTCCTCCGCGTCGCGGGAGAAGACGAAGTCGTGGTGGGCCAGATGCTCGTAGGCGCGGTCGAGCCCCAGATACAGCACGACGCCGGAGCAGGCCGGCTCCGGCTTCCGTTTCCGTTCGAAGTTGACGCCGACCTCGCCGCCGACCAGCTCGCGGTACGTCCGGACCGAGTCCATGTTCGACACCACCGCGTCCAGCCCGACTGTCTCGCCGGTCGTGGTCTCGACCCCGGTGGCGCGGCCCTGGGACGTGATGATCTTCCGGACCCCGGTGTTCAGCCGGAACTCGACGCCCAGCTCCCGGGCCAGCTTCTCCAGCGCCAGGGGCACGGCGCGGGTGCCGCCCATGGGGTACCAGACCCCCCCATCCGTCTGCATGTGCGCGATGGAGCACAGCACCGCCGGAGCGCCATAGGGGGACGAGCCGACATACTGGACGAAATGGTCCAGCATCTGCGCGATCCGGGCGTCGGGCACATGCTTGCGCACCGTGCCGGCGACGGTGGAGCCCATGCGCAGGCTCAGCACGTCGGACAGGGTCGAGGCGTTGAGGTTCGCCTTGAAGTTCAGGGTGTCCTTGATGTCCTCGACCGACTTCCAGAAGAAGAACCGGTCCGACACCTCGTGCAGCCGCTTGGAGCGGGCGATGAAGTCGCGGTAACCCGAGCCGGAATTGCTGCCCGGCGCGTAGCGGTCCAGTTCGGTCGCCATGGTCTCGACGTCCTCGACCAGGTCCAGGACGGAGCCGTCCTCGAAGAAGCAGCGCCATTGCGGGTCGAGCCGGACCAGGTCCAGTTCCTGGTCCAGGTCGCGCCCGGCCTCGGCGAAGATCCGCCGGAGCACGCGCGGCACCGTCAGGATCGTCGGCCCCATGTCGAAGCGGAAGCCGCCCTCCTCCAGAACCGCGGCCTTGCCGCCGGCCCAGGCGTTCGCCTCGAACAGCACGACCTTGTGGCCGCGCGCCGCCAGCGTGCAGGCGGCGGCGAGCCCGCCCAGCCCGCCGCCGATCACGCCGATCTTTCCTCCGGTCCCGCCGCTCATGATGCGCGCTCCTGGATCAGGGCCGACTGGCCGGCCGCCATGCGGGTCCCGGCCTCCCAGTCGTGTGACAGGCCGAGCTGGTCGGCCATCAGGCGGCTGGTGATGCGGGCGCTCTCGAAGATCACCGGCAGGCCGCTGCCGGGATGGGTCCCGCCGCCGACGAGATAGACGCCTTCCAGGTCCTCGAACCGGTTCCGCGGCCGAAGATGGAGCATCTGGTCCAGCGAATGGGCCAGGTTGAAGGTGGCGCCGCGATAGATCTGCATGTCGTTCTCCCATCCCTCGGGCGTCAGGACTTTCTCGTAGCGGATGCGCTTCTCAATGTCCGTCAGGCCGATCCGTTCCAGGCGCTTCAGCACCAGCGACCGGTAGCGCGCCTTCTCCCGCTGCCAGTCGATCCCGCCGGTGCGGTGGGCGACGGGGACCAGCACATAGAGCGTGCTGTGGCCCTTGGGCGCCAGTTCCGGGTCGGTGACGCAGGCGTTCTGGACATAGAAGCTGGGTTCGGCCGGAAGTTCCAGCCCGTCCTCGATCTCCTTGATGTTCCGGGCATAGTCCTTGGTCAGGTAGATCGTGTGGTGGGCCAGGTCGGGCAACTCGCCCTCGATCCCCAGATAGAGCATGAAGGTCGAGCAGGAGAATTTCTTGCGCTCGATCTTCTCGTCGGTCCAGCGCCGGCGCAGATGGTTGGGCACCAGCCGGCTCATGGTCTGGGCGAAGTCGGAATTCAGCACCAGCGCGTCGGCCTTGTACTCGCCGGCGGGGGTGCGGACGCCGACCGCCTTCCGGCCCTCGAACAGGATCTCCTCGACCGGCTCGGACAGGCGGATGCGGACACCCATGTCGGTCGCGGCCCGGGCCATCGCCGCCATGACGGCCCCGGTACCGCCGCGCGGATGGAACACGCCGAACTCGTATTCCATGAAGGACAGGATGGTGAACAGGCTGGGGCAGCGGAACGGCGACATGCCCAGGTACTTGCTCTGGAACGAGAAGGCCAGCCGCACCCGCGGGTCCGAGAAATAGCGGCCCAGGTCGGCATCGACCGACTGGTGGGGCCGCATCAGCGGCAGCGACTTCAGCAGAGCCGGGTCGAGCAGGTCGAGCGCGCTGGAAAAGGCCTTCTCCAGCACCGGCCGGAAAGCAGCCAGCTTGCGCCGGTTGTCGGCCATGAAGCGCGGCAGGTTGGCGGCATCGGCCGGGCACAGCTGCGCCACCTGCTCCGCCATGGTGGCCGGATTGCCGGACGCCTTCAGCTCGCCGCCGGATTCGAAGACCAGGTGATATTGCGGGTCGAGCCGGATCAGGTCCACCTCGCGGTCCAGGTCCTTGCCGCAGGCGGCGAAGATGTCCTTCAGGACGCGGGGATACAGGAAGAAGGTCGGGCCCATGTCGAAACGGTAGCCGCCCTCCGCCTCGATGGTGGACGAACGGCCGCCGATCCGGTCGAGCCGCTCAACGACGGTGACGTCGGCTCCCGTCTTGGCCAGCAGCATGGCTGACGCGAGACCGCCCGGTCCCGCACCGACGATCACGATCCGGCGGCTCATGGCGCGTCACCATGGCTTCGCGACACTGGATACGGGGACCCGTTCGGCATTCTGGAATCCGCTCCCTGTTTGTTGAATGAGGCGAGGTTCGACGTATCTGCCCATTTCCAGCCCGGTTAAGACCATTTCGCGAGCGAATGGGGGAACTCTTTCGATTGGTTTTAATCGATGGGGAGTTTGGCGAGAGTCCGCCGGAAGGAATGGGGCATAATGGATCGTCATGGCACGACAGAAACTGGATTGATGATTCCCGAAGTCCAGCACCCTCTCGGCATCGCCGAGATTATTCCGGAGGTGCGGTCCGCTCAGGCCGCCTGGGAACGGACCGCCGTGGCCGGCCGGCTGGATGTGGTCGCCCGGCTGCGCCGCCTGATCGCGCGCGACGCCCGCCCCCTGGCCGAAGCGGTCGGCGAGCGTCCCGGCCGGGCACCGGGCGAGACGGCGGCGCTGGAGATCCTGCCTCTGCTCGACGCCTGCCGGTTCCTGGAGCGGGAGGCGGCCGGGCTGCTGGCGCCCCGCAGGCTGGGATCGCGCGGCCGGCCGGCCTGGCTGTTCGGCGTGGCGGCGGAGATCCGGCGCGATCCGCTGGGCGTCGTGCTGGTGATCGCGCCGTCCAACTATCCCCTGTTCCTGCCCGGCGTCCAGATCGTCCAGGCGCTCGCCGCCGGCAACGCGGTCCTGGTCAAGCCGGCGCCCGGCTGCGTCGCTCCGATGGAGGCGCTGCTCGGTCTGCTCGGCGAGGCGGGATTGCCGGACGGTCTCTGCCACTTGCTGGACGCTTCGGTCGAGGCGGGGCGGGAGGCCATCGCCGTCGGAGTGGACAAGGTGGTGCTGACCGGCTCGGTCGCGACCGGCCGGCGCGTGCTGGCCGACCTGGCGGAGCACCTGACGCCGGCGGTGATGGAACTGTCGGGCAACGACGCCGTCTTCGTGCTGCCCGGCGCCGATCCGGACATGGCGGCCCGGGCGCTGGCCTACGGGGTGCGGCTCAACGGCGGGGCCACCTGCATAGCGCCCCGCCGGGTCTTCGCCGACCGGTCGCTGGCGCTCGACCTGGAACGCCGGCTGGCTCCCCTGGTCCTGGACGCGGCGCCCGTCGCCGTGCCGGAACGCATCCGGGAGCAGGTCGCCCGGCTGGTGGAGGAGGCGGAGGCTGCCGGCTGCCGGCTGATCGGCCGCCCGTTCCGCGCGGAAGAGCCGGAGATGGCGCCCCTGCTGGTCGCCGACGCCGTCCCCGAGCTTGGATTGCTGCGGGAGGACATCTTCGCGCCCGTCCTCTCCCTGGTGCCGGTCGCCGGCGAGGAGGATGCGCTGGCGGCATCATCCCACTGCGACTACGCCCTGGGAGCGGCCGTCTTCGGCCCGGAAAAGCAGGCGCTGGCCCTGGCCGGCCGGATCCGGGCCGGGGCGGTGACGGTCAACGACCTGATCGTGCCGACCGCCGATCCCAGGCTGCCCTTCGGCGGGCGGGGCGCCAGCGGCTTCGGCACCACGCGCGGGGCGGAAGGGCTGCTGGAGATGACCGCATTGAAGGCGGTCGCGGTGCGTGGCGGGCGGTTCCGGCCGCACTACGACCCGCTGGGGCCGGCCGACTCGGCCATGATGTTCGATTATATAGAAGCGGCCCACAGCTCCGGCGGGCGCCTTCCGGCGGTGAGGCGGCTGGTGCGGGGTCTGATGGGGCGGGGTAGATCCGCCTCAGGAACCTGAATCCCCTAGCGGCTCGGCACAGCGTTGTTGTTTGATTTTCCGTAGGTCGACCTCGGCCGGAGGTCGACACCCCGCGTCAACGCTCCGCTGCTGGGGTGAATGCCCGACCGATCCCGACACGCCCATGGAAATCACTGCGCGGGACCACTGAAGCGGGGATCGTTCAGGAAAGGATTGTCGCGGTCGTTGCCACCGCCCTGACGCTGTTGGGCGGCCGCCCCCGGGTTGCGCGGATCGTCGTTGCGCTGGAAGCGGGGGTCGTTCAGGAAGGGGTTGTCGCGGTCGTTGCGGTCCATGGTCCGGTTACGCTCGGCGTCCCGGCGCCGTTCGGCGGCCAGCCCCGGGTTGGGCGGACTGTTGTCGCGCCGGACCGGAGGGGCCGGCATGAAGCGGTCGTCGCGGGTGTGGCGATTCCAGTCACGGTCGCGCCGATTCCAGCGGTCGTGTCGATCCCAAGGGTCGCGCCGATCCCAAAAGTCGCGCCGGGCATCCTGTTGCCGTTCGATGGCCGCCCCCAGTGCCACGCAGGCACGCCGGTTCCCGGCCTGGCAGGCCCAATGGAGATCCTGGACCTGGCTTCGGCCGGAATATCCGCCCCGATCCGAAGAGTAGCGTTCGCCGGTGGTCGGCACGCAGGACATGACCAGAAGCGACAAGATGACGAGTGCGCTGCGCGCGTTCATGACATTGCCTGAAAATCAGATACACAATTACATGAACAACTGAAAAAAATTATAATTCCGGGACCGGGCCGTAGTGGCTCAGCCGTCCACCACCACCTGCACCCGGTTCGCGGCGAAGCGCGCGACGCCGAATTCCAGCGGGCGGCCGGCGGGGTCGATGTTGACCGCCTCGGTCACCAGCACCGGGGTCGTCCGCGCGATCTTCAGGTGGCGCATCTCGTAGCTGTCGGGTAGCCGCGCCGTCACCCGCGTGGTCTTGCGGGTATAGTCCGGGACGCCCAGCCGGCGCAGCGTCTCGGTGATCCGGCCGGCCTCGTGGTACGTGGCGATCAGGTCGGGAAAGCGCGCCTTTGCGAAGTGATGCGCCGCGATGCCTATCGGCTGGCCGTCCGCCAGCGACAGCAGCTCGACCAGCGACACCGGGTCGCCGACGGCCAGGCCCAACGCCCTGGCCGTCGCGGCGTCGGCGGGAAGCACCGTCGCCCGGAGCACCTCGCCCGACGGCGTACGCGCCTGCCTGCGGACGTTCTCGCTGAACCGGGTCCGCTCCGTCAGCGGATAGTCGATCACGCCTTCCTGCACGAAGGTGCCGCGGCCCTGCTCGATCCGCACCAACCCCTGGTCCTGGAGCAGGGCGCAGGCCCGCCGGACGGTATGGCGGTTGACGCCGAACCGGGTGGCCAGCTCCTCCTCGGTGGCGAGTCGGCTTCCGGGAGGAAAGGTGCCTCGCTCGATATCCCCGTGCAGTTCTTCGGCGATCTGGCGCCACAGGGCGATGCCGGCGCCGCGGTCGAGGTTCATGAAGGCTGCGTCCCCGGGTAGGTTGCCGATATGGATTGTTTACATCGCCGCCGCCGCTTCACATACTCGGGCAATGGCAGTCATCTAGATGATTCCCTTCATAGACGGTTCGCGAGGGCATGGAAACCAACATCACCAATGCCCGCATCGTCGGGCGCGACGGCATCGCGACCGGCAGCCTCTCGATCCGCGACGGCGTGATCGCGGCGATCGACGACTCCGCCGGAGACCTTCCAGGCGCGCTGGACTTCGAGGGCGATTTCCTGTTGCCCGGCCTTATCGAGATGCACACCGACAATCTCGAGAAGCATTTCTCGCCCCGCCCCGGCGTGATGTGGCCGTCGCCCAAGGCCGCGGTGATCGCCCATGACCTCCAGGTCGCGGGCGCCGGCATCACGACCGTGTTCGACGCGATCTCGGTCGGCGACTATGACAGCGGCGGGGAGCGGCGGCGCATGCTGGCCGACGCGGTCTGGGCGATCGGCGCCTGCGTCGGGCAGGGCCTGTTGCGCGCCGACCATCTGATCCATCTGCGCTGCGAGGTCTCGGACGCCGGGGTGGTGGAGATCTTCCAGCAGTTCGCCGACCATCCCCTGCTGCGGCTGGTGTCGCTGATGGACCACACGCCGGGGCAGCGGCAGTGGGCGGAGATGTCCAAGTACCGCCTGTTCTACCGTTCCAAGAACTGGACCGAGGCGGAGTTCCAGGCCCACCTGGACAGCAGGATCGAGAGCCAGCACCGCTACGCCCGCCTGCACCGCGACCAGATCCTGGAGCTGGCGCGCCCGCGGGCACTGCGGCTGGCGAGCCACGACGACACCACCGAGGACCACGTCGCCGAGGCGGTGGCCGCCGGAATCACGATCTCGGAATTTCCGACGACCCTCCAGGCGGCCCGCGCGGCGCGGCAGTCGGGCATGCGGGTGATCATGGGAGCTCCCAACCTGGTGCGCGGCGGTTCCCATTCCGGCAACGCCTCGGCGGCGGAACTGGCCGGGCAGGGGCTGCTGGACGGGCTGTCGTCGGACTATGTCCCGTCCAGCCTGCTCCATGCCGCGTTCCTGCTCCATGGCGTGGTCGGCATTCCGCTGCACCGGGCGATCGCCACGGTGACCGCCAACATGGCCGACATGCTGGGCCTGCCCGACCGCGGCGTGATCGAGCCGGGCCGCCGCGCCGACCTGGTCCGGGTCAGGCTCGACGGCGACCTGCCAGTGGTGCTGACGGTCTGGCGCGAGGGCCGGCGCGTCGTCTGACCCGCTACTTCTTCCTGTCCTTGCCCTTGAGGTGGGTCTCGCGGACCCGGCGATTGATGGCGTCCTTCTCCTCGTCGGAGAAGGACTTCCACGCCTTCACTTCGGCCCGGGTGCGGCCGCAGCCCTTGCAGACCTTGTCGCTGTCGTACTTGCAGACGTCGGTGCAGGGGTTCCTGGTCTTCAGCTTTGCCATGACTCCCTGATGCCGGACTGCCGGCCGTCCTTCAAGTCGCCTTTACCTGAACCACGGGGAGACCAGTTGGTCAGGCTCTGCTCGATGATGGCGCTGGGCCGGGTCGGCGGCACCCGCATGATATTGGCGGCTTCCACGTCGGGAGTGGGCTCCGCCTCGGCCGCCGCCAGCCGGCGCAGTTCGACCGGCGGATCGGTCTCCTCCGGCGTCAGGAACAGGCCGGCGCGGCGCGCCGCCTGGCCGGCGTCGGTCCGGCTGGTCCAGACGGTCAGCCAGACCGACAGGACGAGGCCGGTGATCACCGGCACCAGCCACCAGAAGAAGTCCGGCGCCACGTTCAGCACCAGGGCGCCCCAGGCGAGGCCCAGCGCCACGTGCAGCCCGTTCCGTCCCAGCGCCTCGCGGAAGCTCAGGCCCCGCTCGCCGCGGGCCTGGGCGTTCCAGGTGACGCTGCGGCCCATCAGGGTCGCCACGACGAAATGGGTGTGGAACAGCATCATGGCCGGTGCCAGCAGCATCGAGAACAGCAGTTCCAGGAAGGCGCTGCCCCACAGCTTGCCCGCCCCGCCGAAACCGCGCCGGAGCGCCGGGTTCGCCACCGTCAGGATCAGGCTGTAGAGCTTGGGCAGCAGCAGGATCGCGATGGTCACGCCGAACAGCGAGATCGTCTCCGCCATCTTCGAGACCGGCCAGTTGGGGAACAGGTTGTAGCCGGGCAGGAAGTAGCTGTGACCGGTCACCGTCTGGTGCAGGATGTCGATCGTGCTGAGCGTCAGCAGCAGCAGCCACAGCGGCGACGAGACATAGCCCAGCACGCCCATGATCAGGTGGAGCCGGCTCAGGGGATGAAGGCCGCGGGTCGGCAGCAGGCGCAGGTGCTGCAGGTTGCCCTGGCACCAGCGTCGGTCGCGCACGGCATAGTCGATCGTGTTCGGCGGCAGCTCCTCGAAGCTCCCGCCCAACTCCGGCACGATCCAGACCTGCCACCCGGCGCGCCGCATCAGCGCCGCCTCGACGAAGTCGTGGCTCAGGATCTCGCCGCCCAGCGGGGCCTTGCCCGACAGCACGGGCAGCCCGCAATGCTCGATGAAGGCGCCGGTGCGGATGATCGCGTTGTGGCCCCAGTAATTGCCCTCGCCCAGCTGCCACCAGGACAGGCCGCTCGCCAGGGCCGGGCCGTACAGCCGGCTGCCGAACTGGAGGATGCGGCCGAACAGGGTCTCCTGGTTCACCGGCGCCGGCAGGGTCTGGATGATGCCGGTGTCGGGGTTGTCCTGCATCAGCTTGGACAGCGCCACCATGGTGTCGCCCGACATCACGCTGTCGGCGTCGAGCACCAGCATGTGGTCGTAGGCGGCCCCCCACTGGCGCAGGAAGTCGGCGATGTTGCCGGCCTTGCGGCCGGTATTGTCCTCGCGCCGGCGGTAGAAGATGCGGCCCTCGCCGCCGACCCGGCGGCACAGCGCCGCCCAGCCGGCCTCCTCGGCCGCCGCGATCTCCGGCTTGCGGGTGTCGCTGAGGACGAACAGGTCGAAATGCCGGTCCTCCCCGGTGCCCTGGAGCGAGCGCCAGGTCGCTTCCAGCCCGGCGAAGACCCGGCTGGGGTCCTCGTTGTAGATCGGCATGATGATCGCCGTCCGGGCGGTCAGGTCCACCGGCCTGGTCGGGTCCAGGCCGGCGGGGTCGCGCCCGATCAGCCGTACCAGGAAGCCCACCGTCGCGGTCCAGAACGAGGTGGAGATCCAGGCGAAGCTGATCGTGAACAGGGCGAAGATCGCCATCTCGATCGGGGTGAAGCCGTTGGCCCTGAGCACGTCGGCCATCAGGTAGGAGGCCGCCAGCGTCGACAGGATGACCAGCGCGAAATAGAGCGTCCGGCGCCAGAGCGCCGTGCGCCGGAGTGTCTTGGCGTCGGACATGGATGTTCTTTCCATCAGAAGGGCAGCTCTATCGGGGATCAGGCGGGCGACCAGAGATAGACCCAGGTCTCGCTGATCGTCTGGCCGCGCAGGCGCAGCACGCAGCGCATGTCGGCCGGCTTGCCGTCGGGCAGCAGGTCGAAGAAGACCCGCCAGCCGCCGGTCTCCCCGTTGCGGTGGGCGATCACCGGCCGAAGCTCGCCGGCCGTGGTCGTGACGACGGCCTCCACCGGCTGCTCGGGCCGCAGGGCTTCCAGCTCGCCGCCCTGGAACTCCAGCACGAAGTGGCGTCCTTCCTTCGGCAGGTCGGGGCGCCCCGGCACCCGCGCCGAACCGATCCGGGTGGAGACCACGCGGGCCAGCGGCGGCAGCCCGGGCGTCTCCAGCACCGAGCGCAGGCGATAGGCGAAGTCCAGCCCCTCGCCGGCCCGGACCGGGCGCTCGGGTACCCAGTAGGCCGCGATGTTGTCGTTGATCTCCTCCTCGGTCGGGATCTCGACCAGCTCGACCCGTCCCTTGCCCCATTCGCCGACCGGCTCGACCCAGTAGCTGGGCCGCCGATGGTAGAGCGATTCGAGGTCCTGGTAGTGGCCGTAGTCGCGGTCCCGCTGGACCACGCCGAAACGCTGCGGATTCTCGTCGCTGAACGAGCTGACCCGCAGGTCCCGGGGGTTGACCAGGGGACGCCAGATCCACTCGCCGCGCCCGGTCTCGATCTGCAGGCCGTCGCCGTCATGCACCTCCGGGCGGAAATCGTCGAAGGTGCGGGTCCGGTTCTCGCCGAAGAAGAACATGCTGGTCAGCGGTGCGATGCCCAGCTTGGCGATGTCGCGGCGCGGGAACACGGACGCCGTCACGTCGGCCTGGGTGTCCGTGCCGGGTTGCAGCACGAAGCGGTAGGCGCCGGTGGCGCTCCGGCTGTCGAGCAGGGCGTAGAGCGTCAGTTGGGTCGCGTCGGCGCCCGGCTCCTCGATCCAGAACTCGCGGAAGACGGGGAAGTCCTCGCCGCTCGGTGCCGCCGTGTCGACCGCCAGCCCGCGGGCCGAGTTGCCGTAGATCTGGTTGCGGCCGAGGATCCGGAAATAGCTGGCGCCGAGGAAGACGGCCAACTCGTCGGCATAGTCCGGCCGGTTCAGCGGATAATGGATCCGGAAGCCGGCGAAACCCAGGTCGGCCGGCAGGTCGCCGCCGAACTTGTTGGCGCCGTAGTCGAACATGTCGGCCCGGTACTCGACCGGGCTGGCTTGGCCCTCCCGCAGCAGGTTGATCCGCACCGGACGCTGGTAGAGGAAGCCCAGGTGGAAGAACTGGAGCTGGAACAGCTTGTCGCCGCGCCAGACCGCCTGGTCAGGCTTGAACCGGATGTCGCGGTACTGGTCATAGGACAGGTCGCGCAGGGGCTGCGGCACCCGTCCCTGGTCGTCCGAATAGTCCCGCTTCGCCAGCTCGCGCGCGAGATCCCTCACCTTTTCGAAGGTGAACGCGGGAGCGGGCGCGGCCGGCGCCCCCGGCGCGGTTTCCTGCTGCGGGCCGGCGTCCTGGGCCAGGGCGGGCCCGAACGGCAGCAGCCCGGCGGCACCGGCGCCGGCCGTGGCGAGCAGGAACTTGCGGCGGTCGAAGCCCGGCGTGGGGCGCGGGCGGAGCGGTTCGTCGTTCATATATCCTGACTTGATCCGGTGATGGGAGAGGCGGGCGATCACGGCCCGCGTGCCCGGGAAGAAAAACACTCAACGCGGATAATTAGTCCCGGGATGCGTGACAAAAAAGGGCTGCCTCTGATTATGGCGGCGTTGCGGCCAAAGCATGGCGAGTAGCTGCGACAGAGTTGTCGGATCTGGTTGCAGGCCTCTGGACGACTATATGGTACCGCCATGGTCAGGTTCTTGCTTTTTCTTGTCGGCATCATGACGGGTGCTGCAGCTGCATTGATCTATGCTGGGCTGGTGACGGTGCCGCCTTCGTGGACGCTTTGGGGACCGCTCGACCTGAGGGAAGAACCCGGGGCTTTCACGAGGATCCAGCTTGCCGGATTGAGGGAGGAGCCCGGCGCCTGCTTCGCAGCACTGGAGCAGGCCGGCGTCGGCGCGGTGCCCCAGCCGCTGCGGCCGGTCGAGAACGGCTGCGGGCTGGTTGATACCGCCCGCGTCGGCCAGGTCGCCGCCGCCTACAGCAGCGCGTTCGTCGCGACCTGCCCGCTGATCGCGGCGCTCTACCTGTTCGAGCGCCACGTGCTGGACCCGGCGGCGCGCCGTCACCTGGGGACGGGCGTGGCGCGGGTCAACCATGTCGGTACCTACAACTGCCGGAACGTCTATGGTCGGACGGCGGGGCGTCGCAGCGAGCATGCGACCGCCAACGCGATCGACATCCGGGGCTTCGTGCTGGATGACGGCAGGATCGTTTCGCTGGCCCGTCACTGGGGCGATGCCCGAAGCGCGGAAGGAGCTTTCCTGCGCGACGTGAACGACGGCGCCTGCCGGTTCTTCAACGCCGTGCTGGGACCCGACTACAACGCCGCCCACCGCGACCATTTCCACCTGGACATGGGGCGCTGGCGCGCCTGCCGGTGACGATGCTGCATAGCAAAAAACCGGGCGAAGCCGGGCGCTGCGGGGAAGCGGGACAGGAGTTCGGCAATAAAAAAGCCCCGGCGCTGCCGAGGCCTAATCTTGGACTTTCTGGAACGACCTTCTTCTGGGCCGTCTGATCTAGTCTCAAGCTCTTTTTAAGAGCATTTCTTCCCTGTTCGATGGCCGCTTTTGTTCAAGCGGTCCGTTTGGTGTGGGCGATTCTTAACAGAGTTCCGCGGCATTTTTAAACCGGCAATAAGTCATATGACATTCGGCACGGACTCCGGGTCCGGCCGATCCGGCCGTGTCGGCATCCGGTCTGAAGGAGATCGCCTGAGTCTTGCATATTAGGAGAATTTTTGTGATTTATGAGCCTTATTGATTGCTGGCGGATGGCAGGTTTCCACCGTCAGGATTCATGTCGTTATTTTCTGGTCGAAACAGGACCGCACGGTTTAGATTTGTTGAGGTATAGCATGGCTCGTCAAGGCCGGGCGGCCGCCGCCGCCCCGTTGCTTTTCCTGCTGTTCGCCGGGCTTGCCGGTCCGGCGGCGGTCCCGGCCGTGGCGCAGCCCCTGCCGCCGTCATCCGGTTCCAACGCTCCCGGCAACGGCGCCCCGGGCATTCCCCCCGACGTGCTGACGATTCCCCAGCTGCCGGTCCCGCCGAGCAGCAGCTTCGCGATCGACGACACCGTCCTGGTCGGCAACGACGACGACTGGACCGGCCAGGTCATCCTGAACGCCCCCTATTCCGTCATCCAGGTGACCCAGTTCTACCGGACCGAGATGCCCAAGATGGGCTGGGCGGAAACCGCCATCGTCCGCGCCCGCCGCACCTCGATCTCCTTCGTGCGCGACCAGCGGGTGGCGACCATCCGGATCAGCATCCAGAAGGACGACACCAAGCGGACCGACATCGACGTGGTGGTCTCGCCGATCCAGACCAAGCTGGCGCCCGGGGGCGGCGGCGCCTCGGTCCCGGTGCCGCGCCTCAAGTAGCGGCGGGTTCTCCTCATCGATCGCTTGCGCGAAGGCGGCCAGTCGGGTCACATCGGGGCCTGACCGGCGGGACAGCCGGAGCGAACAACCGAGGGGGAATCCCATGACCAGCCGATATCCGGACGGTGACCCGATCGTCATCGCCGCCGCCGTGCGCACGCCCATGGGCGGTTTCCAGGGCGAACTCGCCACCGCCACCGCGCCGGAACTGGGCGCCACCGCGATCCGCGCCGCCGTCGAGCGTGCCGGGCTGGCATCGGACCAGGTCGACGAAGTCGTCATGGGCTGCGTCCTGCCGGCCGGGCTGGGCCAGGCGCCGGCCCGCCAGGCGTCGCTCGGGGCCGGCATTCCCGAGTCGGTCGGCTGCACCACCATCAACAAGATGTGCGGGTCGGGCATGAAGGCGGCCATGATGGCCCACGACCTGATCGCCGCCGGCACCAACGCGGTGATGGTGGCGGGCGGCATGGAGAGCATGACCAACGCCCCCTACCTGCTCGACCGGGCCCGGGGCGGCTACCGCATGGGCCACGGCCGGGTGCTCGACCACATGTTCCTGGACGGGCTGGAGGACGCCTACGACAAGGGCCGCCTGATGGGCACCTTCGCGGAGGATTGCGCCCAGCATTACCAGTTCACCCGCGAGGCCCAGGACGCCTACGCGGTCGCCTCGCTGACCCGCGCCCGCACGGCGGTCGAGGACGGCACCTTCGACGCCGAGATAGCGCCCCATGCCGTCCGCACCCGCAAGGGCGAGGCGGTGGTGAGCCGCGACGAGCAGCCGGGCAAGGCGGTGCCGGACAAGATCGGCACGCTGAAGCCGGCTTTCCGCCCGGACGGCACGGTGACCGCAGCCAATTCCAGCTCGATCTCCGACGGTGCCGCGGCCCTGGTGCTGATGCGCCGGTCGGAAGCCGAGCGCCGCGGCATCACGCCGCTGGCCGCGATCGCCGGCCACGCGACCCACGCCCAGGCGCCGGGCTGGTTCACCACGGCCCCGGTCGGCGCGATGCGCAAGCTGTTCGACCGGGTCGGCTGGCAGGCCCGCGACGTCGACCTGTTCGAGGTCAACGAGGCCTTCGCCGTGGTCGCCATGGCGGCGATGCGCGAGCTGGACCTGCCGCACGACAAGGTCAACATCCATGGCGGCGCCTGCGCGCTGGGCCACCCGATCGGGGCGTCGGGCGCCCGCATCCTGGTGACGCTGCTGGCGGCGCTGGAGAAGCACGGTCTCAAGCGCGGCGTCGCGTCGCTGTGCATCGGCGGCGGCGAGGCCACGGCCATGGCGGTCGAGCGGCTGAACTGACGGAAGGCGGTGAAGCGATGACAGCGCGCAGGCTGATTTCCGGCGGCTCGGAGTTCGAGCGGATCGCCGGCTACTCGCGGGCGGTGGTGGACGGCGACTGGATCTTCGTCGCCGGGACCACCGGGTTCGACTATGCCGCCGGGACGATCCCCGATGGCGTGGCGGAGCAGGCGCGCCAGACCTTCCGCACCATCGCGGTGGCGCTGGCCCAGGCCGGCGCCGGCCTGGAGGACGTGGTGCGGGTCCGCTACTACATCACCGACGCGTCCTATTGGGACGCCCTCCATCCCGTGCTGGGCGAGGTGTTCGGGGAGATCCGGCCGGCGGCGACCTGCGTGGTCTGCGGCTTGATCGACCCCCGCATGAAGATCGAGATAGAAGTGACCGCGCGCCGCGTCACCGACGAAAGGAAGGATATGGGGGGAAAGGAAATGGGGCGGGAAGCATGCTGATCACCGAGGAACAGGCCATGGTGCGCGACATGGCGCGCCAGTTCGCGGCCGAGCGTCTGGCCCCCTTCGCGGCGGAATGGGACCGTACCTCCCGCTTCCCGGCGGAAGCGCTCGCCGAGATGGGCGGGCTGGGCCTGCTCGGCATGGTCGTGCCGGAGGAGTGGGACGGCGCCGGCTCCGACTATGTGTCCTACGCGCTGGCGCTGGAGGAGATCGCGGGCGGCGACGGCGCCGTGTCCACCATCATGAGCGTCCACAACTCGGTCGGCTGCATGCCGATCCTGAAGTTCGGCACGCCCGACCAGAAGGAGCGGTTCCTGCGTCCGATGGCGCGCGGCGAGATGCTGGGCGCCTTCTGCCTGACCGAGCCGGAGGCCGGGTCCGACGCCGCGGCGATCCGCACCCGGGCGCGGCGGGACGGCAACCACTGGGTCCTGGACGGCACCAAGCAGTTCATCACCAATGGGCGGAACGGCGGAGTGGCGATCGTCTTCGCCGTGACCGACCCCGCCGCGGGCAAGCGGGGCATCAGCGCCTTCATCGTGCCGACCGACACGCCCGGCTACACCGTCGCGCGGATCGAGCACAAGCTCGGCCAGCGCTGCTCCGACACGGCACAGATCGTGCTGGAGGGTTGCCGCCTGACGCCGGACCTGATGCTGGGCGAGGAGGGCCGCGGCTACGGCATCGCGCTCGCCAACCTGGAGGGCGGGCGCATCGGCATCGCCGCCCAGTCCGTCGGCATGGCCCGCGCCGCCTACCGCCACGCCCTGGCCTATGCCAAGGAGCGGCGCAGCATGGGGGTCCCGATCATCGAACACCAGGCCGTGTCGTTCCGCCTGGCCGACATGGCCACCCGGATCGAGGCGGCGCACCAGCTCGTGCTGCACGCGGCAGCCCTGCGCGACGCCGGCGTCCCCTGCCTGAAGGAGGCCGCCATGGCGAAGCTCTACGCCTCCGAAATGGCCGAGCGGGTCTGTTCCGACGCGATCCAGATCCATGGCGGCTACGGCTACCTGGAGGATTTCCCGGTCGAGCGGATCTATCGCGACGTCCGGGTGTGCCAGATCTACGAAGGGACCAGCGATATCCAGCGGCTGATCATCGGCCGGCAGATCGCCGCCGAGGACTGACCGCCCGATACGGCGGCCCGGCCCGGAACGGTCCGATCCAAAAGGACGCACGCCCCGGGGCTCGACCGCTGTTGCGTGTCGATCTCATGTTGGCCTATCTCTTTCGGGGAATAGGTCCGGGGCTTTTCCCGCGGCCTGGCGACATCGTCAATCCGGGCCGGGTATCGTGACACATATTCTTGCCGTCGATGACGACGAACAGGTCCAGGACATGCTCTCCGAGTACCTGACTCGGGAGGGCTTCCGGGTATCGCTGGCGGCGACCGGGGCCGCCATGGAGAAGGTGCTGGCGGCGGAACCGGTCGACCTGATCCTGCTCGACCTCAGGCTTCCCGACGGCGACGGGCTGGCGCTGGTCCGGCAGCTGCGGGCCGACAGCCAGCTTCCGGTCATCATCCTATCCGGCAAGGTGGAGGCGGTCGACCGGATCGTCGGGCTTGAGCTGGGCGCCGACGACTATCTCACGAAGCCGTTCGACCCACGCGAACTGCTGGCCCGCATCAAGGCCGTGCTGCGCCGGGTGGGGGAGGGGGCCGCGCGCAACGCGGACGGGCTGCGGGCCTCCGTCAGCTTCGCGGGCTGGCGATTCGACCTGACATCGCAGCGCCTGACGTCCCCCGACAACCGCGACGTGGATCTGACCAAGGCGGAGTTCGCCCTGCTGGCCGCCTTCGTGAAGCAACCCCAGCGGGTGCTGTCGCGCGACCAGCTGCTGGACCTGACCCGGATCGACGGGGCGGAAGTGTTCGACCGCAGCATCGACGTTCTGATCCTGCGCCTGCGCCGCAAGATCGAGGCGAACCCGAAGGAACCCCAGATCATCCGGACCGAACGCGGCCTCGGCTACTCGTTCGACGCCAAGGTCAAGCCGGTCTAGGGCGCTTGTCCCTGGTGCTTGTCCCGGTCCGCCGAGCCCGATAGGGTGTTCGGAAAACCAGGGGGAAAACGCGCCGATGACCGCACCGATCGACTTCTATTTCGACTTCGCCTCGCCCTACGGCTATCTCGCGGCCACCCAGATCGACGGGATCGCGGAACGCCATGGCCGCAAGGTGCGCTGGTGCCCGATCCTGCTGGGGGCGGTGTTCAAGGTCAGCGGCATGAAGCCGGTGATGGAGCAGCCGCTGCGCGGCGACTACCTGTCCCATGACGCGCCGCGATTCGCGCGGCTGCTGGGTGTGCCGATGACCATGCCGGCCAAGGTGCCGCTCAACGGGCTGGCGGCGTCGCGGGCCTACTGGTGGCTCGAGGGGCGGGATCCCGGAAAAGCCCGCGATCTCGCCAAGGCGGTCTATCACGCCCACTGGGGCGAGGGACGGGACATGACCACGGCCGATCAGGTGGCGGAAGCCGCGGGACCGCTGGGCATCGACGCCGCCGATCTGGCGGCCGGGGTCCAGGACCCGGTGGTGAAGGACCGGCTGCGGGCGGAGACCGACGAGGCGATTCGGCGCGGCGTGTTCGGCGCCCCTTTCTTCATCGTGGACGGGGAGGCGTTCTGGGGCGCCGACCGGCTCCACCAGGTGGAGCAGTGGCTGGCGCGCGGCGGCTGGTAGTCGCCGCGCGCCAGCGGCATCGCGGGAATCAGAGCAGGTCGAGCTTGTACAGGCCCTTCATCAGGTAGTCGTGCAGGTCGGCCTTCTCGGCCATGGTGTCGATCGCCGTCTCGCTGGCGCTGCCGTCCGCCCGGGCCATCGCCTTGTCCCATTCGCCGGCCGCGAAATCGCCGCGGCCGACCCACATCACCGCCCGGAGCTCGATCTGGGCATCCTGCGGCAGGTCGGCGATCATGCCGCGCAGCCGCTGGTACTTGCCGCTGTCGTCCGCCGCCTCGACCACTTCCAGGCTGTCGAATGAGCTTGGGTTGCGCTCGCCCTTGGCTCGGGGCACCTCGTCGACGTCGGTCTGGTACGTCTTGTTCAGGATAAGGTCGCGGATCGCCCGGCACTCGTTGGAAAGCTCCGCGATCTGCTTGATCTGATCGATGCTCAAGTGGTTCAGCATGGTGTCCTCTGTCACTGGGGCGGGGCGATTCCGCATTGCCCTACCCGGTAGAAGCACCCAACAGGAGTGGGGCGAGGCGGTTCCGGACACGGTGCCGCACTGGACCCTGCAACTTGATACGTATAGGAATTGTCGCGACGGGAAACATCCCTGGTCCGGCGGCGTGCCCCGGCAGAAGGGATTTCGAGCAGGCGGACCTCCCATGCCAGATCATCCGGAAGCACCGCCCTCGAAACGATCCTTGAGGCGCAGCCGGTTCCATGGCGGCCTCAGCGCCGTCGTGTTCACCGGCGTGCTGCTGGCCCTGATCTCCCTGTCGATCAAGACGGTGGCCGGAGACCTTGCCTTCGTGCTGCTCGCGTCGGTCGCGGTGGTGGTCTACATTTTCCACCGGCTGTTCCCCGGCGGCGAATTCTTCACCATCGCCCTGGCCAATTTCATCGGCATCTACGCCTCGATCTTCGTCCTGTTCGTCGAAGGAAACTTCAAGGCGGTGACGCCGATGGTGCAGGCCTGGGGATTCGTGATGCCGTTGGCCGCCTTCGTCGGCGGCGCCTGGTGGAAGCGCCATACGATCCGGGCCATCGTGCTGACCGACGTGCTCCGTCCGGGCCGCCGGTTCGACCGCGTCTTCCTGTGGCTGCTGCCGGTCTTCGCCATCGGGGCGCTGACCTTCCTCACCCCTTCCCAGGACATCACCCAGCTGGCGGTCACCGAGCTGTTCTTCCTGGCCATGGCGGCGATCTCGCTGATCGTCCTGTTCGTCAGCCGCGACATCGCGATCTTCCTGCTGGATACCGGGCTGCTGTTCGAGGGATTCTTCCAGGCCGCCGCGAAGCTGGTGGTTCCCGCCTTCGCCTTCCTGACCTTCTACTCGCTGCTGGTGATCGTCTTCGCGTCGCTCTACACGATCCTCGACCGCTTCACCGATCCGCCCAACTTCCTGATCGACGGGAGGCCCCGGGACATCACCTTTCCGGAGAGCCTCTACTTTTCCCTGGTCACGCTCAGCACCGTGGGTTACGGCGATATCCAGCCGCATACCGGCTTCTCCCGCCTGATCACCGCGGCGGAGATCCTGCTGGGCATCCTGCTGCTGCTGTTCGGCTTCAGCGCGATCATCAGCCACCGGAACGACCGGCGCGGTGATTGACGTCCGGAAATGCGCATGCGGCAGGCATACAAGGCGGCGGCGATCTGTTTCACTGCCGGAACCACCCATCGCGGATCGGGGCGCCGGCTCCGCATCGCGTTCGCCATGACGGAGGTCTGAATTGGCAAATCCAACGACCGGCTCCTTCACCGGGCTGAAGAGCCAGATCAAGATCGTCGAGGTCGGCCCGCGCGACGGTCTGCAGAACGAGAAGCGGATCGTTCCGGCGGCGGTAAAGATCGAGCTGATCGACCGCCTGAGCGAGGCCGGGCTGCCGGTCGTGGAGTCCGGGGCCTTCGTGTCTCCCAAATGGGTTCCGCAGATGGCCGACACCGCCGAGGTACTGGCCGGCATCCATCGCCGGGCCGGCGTCTCCTATCCGGTGCTGGTGCCCAATGCCAAGGGCCTGGAGGCGGCGATCGCCGCCGGCGTGGACGAGATCGCGATCTTCGGCGCCGCGTCCGAGTCGTTCAGCCGCCAGAACATCAACTGTTCGATCGACGAGAGCTTCGAGCGTTTCCGGCCGGTCGTCGAGACCGCGCTGCGCCACGGCATCCGGGTCCGGGGATATGTCAGCTGCGTCCTGGGCTGCCCCTACGAGGGGCCGATCGAGCCCGCTGTCGTGGCCGACGTGTCCGAGCGCATGATGAAGCTCGGCTGCTACGAGGTCTCGCTGGGCGACACGGTCGGCGTCGGCACGCCGGGGCAGGCGCGCGACCTGATCGACACCGTCGTGCAGGCGGTGCCGATCGACCGGCTGGCGGTCCATTTCCACGATACCTACGGCCAGGCGCTCGCCAACATCCTGGCGACCCTGGAGGCCGGGATCGGCGTGATCGACAGCTCGGTGGCCGGCCTGGGCGGCTGCCCCTACGCCAAGGGTGCCGCCGGCAACGTCGCGACCGAGGACGTGCTCTATATGCTGAACGGCCTCGGCATCGAAACGGACGTGGACCTGGACCGGGTCGCCGCCACCGGCGTCTGGATCTCCGAACAGCTCGGGCGGCCCAACGCCTCCAAGGTCGGCCGCGCCATGGCGGGGGCGACATCCTGAGCGTCCTCGCCTCCGACCGGGTGCGCCGGCCGCTGCCCGTCGCCCCCGTCCTGGCCGCTTCCGCCGCGATCCTCGCCGCGCTGCTCGCCTTGATGCCGGCCCTGTTCGGACTGGAGCCGCCGACGGGGCGGGCGGCCGGGCTGGTGGTTCTCACCGTCGGGCTGTGGGCCACCGGCGTGGTTCCCGAATTCGTGACCGCCCTGGTGTTCTTCACGCTGGCCATGCTGGCGCGGATCGCGCCGCCGGACGTGATCTTCGCCGGATTCCAGTCGACCGCCTGGTGGCTGGTGTTCGGCGGCCTCGTGGTCGGAGTCGCGGTGACCCGGACCGGCCTGGGCGAGCGGCTGGCCAGGACGCTGGTCGATGCGCTGGCCTCGTCCTATCCCCGGCTGATCGCCGGGGTGGTCGCGATCTCCGGCGGCATCGCCTTCCTGATGCCGTCCACCATGGGCCGGGTCGTGCTGCTGCTGCCGATCGTCCTGGCCCTGGCCGACCGCGTCGGGTTCGGTCCGGGGCGACGCGGCCGGACCGCCATGGTGCTGGCCGCGGCGTTCGGCACCTACATGATCCCGGCGGCGATCCTGCCGGCGAACGTCCCCAACATGGTCATGGCCGGCACGGTCGAGACGGTCTTCGGGGTGACCCTGACCTATGGCGGCTATCTGTGGCTCCACATGCCGGTGACCGGCCTGCTGAAGGGCGTCGTGCTGGTGGCGCTGCTGTGCCGGCTGTTCCCCGACCGGCCTGATCCGGCTGCCGGGGAGCGGGAACGGCGGCCGCTGTCCGCGGCGGAGCGCCGCCTGGCGGTCATCCTGGTGGTGACGCTGGGATTCTGGACGACCGACTTCCTGCACGGGATCTCTCCCGCCTGGGTCGGGCTGACGGCGGCCCTGGTCTGCCTGATGCCGGTCAGCGGCCTGGTGCCGGCGGCTGACTTCAGCCGCTCGGTCAATTTCGCCTCGCTGATCTATGTGGCCGGCGTGCTGGGAATGGCCGCCCTGGTCACCCACAGCGGGCTGGGCGCGGTGCTCAGCGCCGGGCTGCTCGGGGTCATTCCCCTCGAACCCGGGGCGGATGCGCTCAACTTCGCGTCCTTGACGGGAGCCGCGGCGGCTCTGGGCGTCGTCGCGACCATGCCCGGTCTGCCCGCGATCCTGTCGCCCCTCGCCGGCGAACTGGCGGGCGCCACCGGCTGGCCGCTGGTGACGGTCATCATGACGCAGGTGGTGGGCTTCTCGGTCGTCTTCTTTCCCTACCAGGTGCCGCCGCTGGTGGTGGCCCTCCAGCTCGGGAATGTCCGGGTCGCCGAGGCGCTCCGTCTGTCGATCCCGCTGGCACTGGTCACCCTGGCCGTCCTGACGCCGTTGAACTTCCTGTGGTGGCGCCTTACCGGCTGGATTCCCTGACCTAACGCCTAGCGTCTTTACTGCTTTTGTCCAAAGGGCCTGACAACTTTTTTTAACGGAATTGCGCTAACCTGTTATGAATTCGATCCGAACGAGGCCCCGCTGTCCCGGCGTGGGTTGATGGAACCCATGTCGAGATCCACAGAAGACGTCAAGAACTGGATGAACATGTTCCGCTGGATCGTGAAGCTGATCCGGGACGAGTTCGGTATCGACGAGAAGATCCTGGTCAGGACCGCCACCCTCGAGACCGACATGGGGCTCACCATCGAGCAGGTCGAGCAGGTGCTGGAGTTCATCGCCGAAAGCTTCCAGATCAGTTTTCCCGAAGGCACGCTCGACGAGATCGTGAAGCTGGAGGAGCTGTGCATGCTGGCGAGCTGGATCAAAGGCTACTACAAGCGGCCGGAGTTCATCTCCGACGCGTTCGAGGCCCGGTGCCGCGGCATCAACCAGATCGCCGCCTGACCCTGCGGACGGCGGGCGGTCGCACTATCCCGAATGGCCGGCTCCAAGGTGTTGGGTCATCACCCTTCGCCTTAGTCGCGTCCTTGCACGCGACGGGCTGTTTAATCCAGGCGAGCCCGGCCGATATCCCTATACACGGCCGCCGATGCCCGATGTTCCGCGTAGGATCGCGCGTCTGACATAACCGCGGGACCGCAATGCGGACTGATCCCCTGACGCCGGCAATCATGACCCGTGAGAGCGTCATGACGCGGTCGCCGTTCGCCGAGCTGGGGCTGGCCCTTGGGGTGCAGCTCGTCATGATCGTGCTCATCACCCGCCTGGTCGGAGTCCATGCCTGGGACGACGGAGCGATCACGCTCGCCTTCTCGCGCACCTTCGCGGAGAGCGGACTGATCGCGCTCACGTCCGTTTCTGAGGTGGTCGAGGGATATTCCTCCACCGCATGGTTCCTGATCAACGCCGCCATGGCGCTTTTCCGGCCCGGGTTCGAAGGCGCGATCCTCGCCTCGCAGGTGGCGACCGGAATATTCCTCGGCGTCGCCACCGTCTTCGTCTGGCTGATCGCCCGGCACCTCGGCCTCCGCTCCCGGACCCGGCTGGCGATCCTCCTCGTCTTCTCCCTGTCCGGGCCCGCGGTGTCGGAAGTGTCGAACGGCATGGAGATGACGCTGCTGACGGCCGCGGGGCTCGCGCTGTTCCATGCGCTGTATGTCCGGGAGAACCGTCTGCTTCTGGCCGTGGCCATCGTCGTCTTCCTGACGACCCGCTTCGAAGCGATGATCTATTACGCGGCGCTGCTGGCCCCGCTCCTCCTGCATGGACGATACCGGAACTTCATCCTGCTGGCGGTCGCCGGCATGGCGGTCGTGGCCTTGCACGGAGCCGTCAGGTACATGGTTTTCGGGGACGTCTTCCCGAATCCCGTCCATGCCAAGATGCACGTCCCGTACAGCCTGTCGGGCCTCCAGGGCGTCAAGCTTCGCCTGATCGCCGCGGTCGAGATCACCGCGACGCTCCTGCCGCTGGTGCTGGCGGTGTCGGCACTCCTCCTGATCCCGTGGAACGGGCTGTCCGGCCGGCTTTCAGCCCTCAAGCCTGTCCGGAACGATCTGCTCGCCCTCGCGGCCCCCGTCGTCGCCGTGGTGCTGTTCGCCATCCTGATCGGGAAGAACTGGGGCTATGTGGGCCGGATGCAGTTCCTCGCCCTGCCTTTCGTCCTGCTGATCTTCGGCCTGGTCTACGACAGGCTGGCGGACCCGGCCCGGGCGGTTTCCGCGCGCCCGGCCCTGGTCGCGGCGTGCGCCCTCACGATCCTGTTCAGCTGGATCGTCAGCGCCCGGCCGCCGATCGCCCAGATGGCACGGACACTGTCCAGCGGCGGCGGCCAGGTCGCGGAGGTCTACGGGACGACTCCCGAGACCTATCGCAGGACCGGGCTCGCGGTCGATCGTCTGAGGCAGCTGGTCGGCAAGGACACGATCACCTTCGCCACCCCCGACGTCGGCGGCCTCGCCCTGTGCTGCGATCGGATCCGCGTCGTGGATCTGGGCCTCCTGGCGAGCCGGAAGCTGGCCAGGGAGGGTTACGCGGCCCTGCCGGCCATCCTGGCCGAGGAGAGGCCGGATGCCATCGAGGTCCATCAGCACTGGGGAGTGAACTCGAAGATCTACACGATCCCGGAGTTCCGCGACAATTACCAGCCGGTGATCATCGACCGCACGCGCTTCTACCTTCGAAACGAGCATGCGGAAAAACTGATCGGGGAGCGCCGGGCGGAATGGTGTGCCGCGGAGGAGGCGGATTGCGCGGCGTCGGCTCTGCGGACCCACCGCTACGTCAACTCCGTGACGAAGCTCGATGACGCCGCCTTCCTCGAAAGGAAAAGGGTTCTGATGGTCGGTGAAGTCCCCTGACCGGATGGCGCACGATCGGTCGTGAACGGCCCGGGACTTCCGTCAGGCGTCGAAACGGGCCAGTGGATTCATGCAGGGATTGACCAGAGGGTCGGCGTAGGCGACGTAGCTCACGACCGGCCCGGCTTCGGGCCCGCGCAGGAAGAAGTCGGTCGACAGCAGGAACATGTTCATGACGCTGTTCTCGAACGCCGCGAGCTTGTCCCGCACGCCGCCCGGAAGACGATCCCTCAGCTGGTGGCTGAGGCCAACCCCGGGCATCGATCCTGCCAGGCGCAACAGCCAGACTTCCTCCGGGGCTACCTTGTGGGTGAGGTAATCCGACGCGAAGCGGCTGAGATCGTCCTCGGTCACCTGGATGTCCGGGAAACGGTCCCGGAGCACGGCGCGGATCAGGGCTTCCGCAGGGTCGATGTTCTTCGCCACGACTCCGCCGACCAAGCCGGTGACGGCGACGACGGCTCCGCCTCCGACGAGCAGCGTCCTTCGGGATAGCCGCATCATGAGGAGCGCCCTCCGGGGCGATGCAGGTGTTCGGCGGCGCGCAGCGCCAGCGCGCTGATGGTGAGGGATGGATTGGCCGGGGCGCCGGTCGGGAACGCCCCGCTCCCCACCACCATCAGGTTGCGGACCCGGTGATGCACCAGGTTGCTGTCGATGACGCTGTCGGACGGGTCGTCGCCCATGACCGTGGTGCCCAGGACATGCGCCTCCGTGACATTGACGGGCCGTTTGATCTCCACGCGCTCGACCGGCAGCTTTTCCAGGATCCTGGGCAGCGCCTCGTCCAGCGCGGCGATGCCCCGCATCGCGTAATCGCTCCGGGATTCGAAGTGAAGGACGGGTTTGTCCGGGTGCTCGTGCGAGAGGGCGACGCGGTTCCGTTCCAGGGGCAGGTCCTCGACGATGCATTTCAGCAGCTGGATCTGCCGCCATCGGCCGGGCTCGTTGCGGAATTCGGGACGGTTCCAGCTCTCGATCAGGCAGGCTCCGTAGCGGGACCGGTGCGGCCCGTCATAGAGCATGTAGCCGTGTCCGGTGATCGACGTGCTGCCCTGGAAATTGTCCACGCCGTCGAGATACACCAGCGCATCGACGGACGTCTGCTCGTGCAGGCGCCGGCCGAGGAGCGGGTGGTCGAGGCCGGATTTCATCAGGATGAACGGATTGAAAATGGCGTTGGCGCCCAGCACGACCAGATCGCCCCGCGCGGCGTGCTCGGCTCCGTCCCGGCGATAGACCACTCCGGTCGCCATCCCGCCCGCCGTCTCGACGGCGAGCGCTTCCGCCCGGAGCAGCAGGGTGACGCGATCGTCCCGGTACAGGTCGGCCAGGTCGTTGGCTACCGTGAACTTGGCGCTGATCGGGCAGAGATTGCAGACGGCGTTGGCGCAGCAGGCCGCCCGTGACGCCGTGGCGACCCTGGCCCGCGCCGTCGGTTGCGGAAACCAGCCGTCGGGGTACGCGGCCTTCAGCAGCCGGTCCGGGTCGGTGAAGCGGTGCGGCGGCTGGGGATAGGCCTTGGAGCGGGGAAAGGGCGTGCCGGTGTCGGAACCGGAAATCGCCATGATCTCCTCGGCTTCCT
>NZ_CP086111.1:417500-547500 GCF_016806835.2 Skermanella rosea
TGCCGAGGATCGTCGCCGCATGGGTCCGGTTGCCCAGGCAGTGGTGAAGCGTGTCGATGATCAGGTCGCGCTCGACGTCGGCGACGGTCCGGCCGACCAGCCCGGTCAGGCTGCCGGGGAGCGTGGACGCGGCCGGCGGCGGGCTGGCCGGGGGCGGCGCCATGATCCGGCCGCCGCCATAGGCGGCATAGCCGGCCGCCGCGCGGGCCGCCGCCAGGGCGGCCGGCGGCGCCTCGGGGGCCGGGGCCTGGGACGGAACGGGGGGCGCGGCCGGGGCGGGAGCGGGATCCGTCAGCAGGATCGCGTCGGTGTCGATGTCCTTGCCGCGGGACAGCAGCACCGCCCGGTGCATGGTGTTCTCCAACTCGCGCACGTTGCCGCGCCAATGGTGCGACTTCAGCACGTCGAGCGCCGCGGGGGTCGGCTGCTTCTCCGGCATGCCGTTCTGCTCCGCGTATTTCTTCGCGAAATGGGCCGCCAGGGCGACGATGTCGGCCGGGCGGTCGCGCAGCGGCGGCAGGCGCAGGTTGACCACGTTCAGGCGGAAGTAAAGGTCCTCCCGGAAGCGGCCGGCGCGGGCCTCCTCCTCCAGGCGGCGGTTCGATGTCGCCAGCACCCGGATGTCCACCTTGACGGGATGGCTGCCGCCGACCCGGTCGATCTCCCGTTCCTGGATCGCGCGCAGCAGCTTGGCCTGCAGGCGGATGTCCATCTCGCTGATCTCGTCGAGCAGCAGGGTGCCCCCGTTGGCCTCCTCGAACTTGCCGACGCGGCGCGCGAGCGCCCCGGTGAAGGCTCCCTTCTCGTGGCCGAACAGCTCGCTTTCCAGCAGGTTCTCGGGGATCGCGGCGCAGTTGACCGCGACGAAGACCTTGTCGGCCCGCCGGCTCTTGCGGTGGATGTAGCGGGCCATCAGCTCCTTGCCGGTGCCGTTCTCGCCGGTGATCAGGACCGAGGCGTCGCTGGGCGCGATCTGGTCGGCCATGCGCAGCACCGATCCCATGGCGGGATCGCGGCTGACGATCGCGTGGCTTTCCTGGACCACCGCCTCCAGCACGGCGGCGATCAGCTCCGCGTCGGGCGGCAGCGGGATGTATTCCTGGGCGCCGGCCCGGATGGCCCGCACCGCCGCCTGGGCGTCGGTGCCGATGCCGCAGGCGATGACCGGAACCGTGATGCGTTCCAGCTTCAGCGCGTCGATCAGGCGCGCTATGTCGAACTTGACGTCTATCATCACCAGATCGGCGCCCTGGCCGCCGCGCAACGCGTTCATGGCCTTGTCGATGCCGTCCGTGTAGGCGACCTTGGCGCCCCGCTCGTGGGCGATCCTGCCCGCCGCGGTGATGTAGCCTTCCAGCGTGCCGACGATCAGCAGTCGCATGACCCGTATCCCCCAGAAACCGTTCCGGCCGAAGCGCTCAAGACCGGTCGGACTTGATGATTTCGGTCATGGTCACGCCCAGCCGGTCTTCCACGACCACCACCTCGCCGCGCGCCACCAGACGGTTGTTGACATAGATGTCGATCGCCTCGCCGACCTTGCGGTCGAGCTCCACCACGGCGCCGCGGCCGAGCTTGAGGAGCTGGCTGACCTGCATGGTCGCCTTGCCCAGCACCGCGGAGATCTGGACCGGGATGTCGTAGATCGCCTCCAGGTCCTTGGCCGCATGGCTGTCGAATTCGGCGACATCGCGGGAGCCGCCGTCGAGTTCGTCGAGCGAAAAGCTGTCCTTGCTGGCCATCGGGCCTCTCCTAGCTGTCGATTACGGTGGACGGCGCTGCCGCCGCGAAGGGGGCGGACTGGCCGGAGGCATGCCCCGGGGCATGGTTCGCGCCCGCCGGATGCAGGCCGGGGTCGAGCAGGCGGGCCGCGGCCCTGTCGATGTCCTGCCACAGGCGGGCGCTGTCGCGCTCCGCCCCGCCGTCGGCCCACTCGATCCGGCAGTCCCCGGGAGCGACCGTCGGTTCGGCCAGCAGCACGACCTTGCCGGCGAAGCCGCGCCGGGCGGTGATCGCGTCGATCCGCTCGGACAGCGCGTCCAGGTCGGCGTCGGCTAGCCGGATCACCAGCCGGGGCTCGTCGATCAGGTCGCTGACGCAGGCGGCGATCATGGATTCGATCTCCGCCGTGCCCTGCCGCCGGGCGAAGTCGGGCAGCAGCTTTCGGGCGATCGCGGCGCCGATCTCGATCACGCCCTCGCGCTGGCGCGCGGCGCTCTCGGCGGCGCTCTGCACGATGTATTCGATCTGGTCGGCCAGGCGGTCGAGCGTGGCGGCGATCCGGGCGGCCATCGCCGCCTCGGCCTGCGCCTTGCCGTTGGCGAAGCCGTCGGCGTAGCCGTCCTCGTGCGCCTGGAGCAGGTCGGCCGACTTGAACACCGGCTCGGGCGGCGGGGGCGGCTCCTCCGGTTCGGGAGGCGGCGGTTTCGCCGCGACGGACTCGGCGGCCAGGCGCTCCTCGCGCCGGCGCGCGACGTCCACGTCGAACTCGGTGTCGAACAGGAACTTGCGGGTCGATGACATGGTCGGGGTCTGACCTCCGTGGTTCCGGCCGGGCCTAGTAGATCAGCTCGTCTTCGCCCTTGCCCTCGGCCATGACGATCTCGCCGCGCGCGGCCAGGTCCTTGGCGACCTGCACCATGTACATCTGGGCCTCGTCCACGTCGCGCAGGCGCACCGGGCCCATGGCCGCCATGTCCTCGCGCATGATCTTGGCGGCGCGTTCCGACATGTTGGTGAAGAACAGGTCGCGCAGCGTCTCCGACGAGCCCTTGAGGGCGAGGCCCAGCTTGGGCTTGTCGACGACGCGCAGCAGCGTCTGGACGCCCGAGGGGTCGAGCTTCGACAGGTCCTCGAAGGTGAACATCAGCGCCTTGATGCGCTCGGCGCTGTCGCGGTTGCGCTCCTCCAGGGCGGCCAGGAAGCGGTTCTCGGTGTTGCGGTCCAGGTTGTTGAAGATCTCGGCCATCATCTCGTGGGCGTCGCGCCGGCTGGTGCGCGCCAGGTTCGACATGAACTCGGTGCGCAGCGTGCGCTCGACGTCGTCGAGCACCTCCTTCTGGACCGATTCCATGCGCAGCATGCGCATCACCACTTCCATGGCGAAGCTTTCCGGCAGCTGGGCCAGGACGCGGGCCGCGTGCTCGCCCTTGATCTTGGACAGCACCACGGCCACGGTCTGCGGATATTCGTTCTTCAGGTAATTGGCGAGCACCGTCTCGTTCACGTTCGCCAGCTTGTCCCACATGGTGCGGCCGGCCGGACCACGGATATCCTCCATGATCTGGTTGACCTTCTCGCTGTCCAGCACCTTCATGAGCAGCCGTTCGGTGCTCTCGTAGGTTCCGACCAGCGACCCGGTGGAGGAGATCTGCTCGGCGAACTCGACGAACAGCCGCTCGATGATGTTGGCGCTGACCGTGCCCAGGTTGGCCATGGTCTGCGACAGCTCGCGGATCTCCTCGTCGTCCATGTGGGTGAACAGCTTGGTCGCGTGCTCCTCGCCCAGCGCCAGCATCATGATGGCGGCCTTCTCCGGCCCGGTCAGGGTGCGGTAGTCTTCACGGATGCGCAGCGCTGCCACGGCTCAATTCTCCCCGTTCACCGGATCAGGTTTCCTGGTACAGCCAGCTCCGGATGATCGAGACGGCCTCTTCCGGATGCTTGTCCACGATCTCGCCGACCTTGCGGAGCGACGAGGCGCGCACGCGCCCCTCGACGCGGTTGATGTCGATCATCTGTTCCAGCTCCTCGCCGGCCTGGGCGTCTTCCAGCGCCAGGTCCTGGGCCAGCGCCCCCGGACCCATGAGCTGCGCCTGGGCGGCGGTCTGGTCGGTCAGCAGGCGCTCCGCCTCCTCCTCCGCGGCGCTGTCGTCGCCCCGCTCGAAGGCCTTGGCCATCAGCGGGCGGATGACCAGCAGGATCACCAGGATCGCGACGATCGCGAGCACGATCATCTCGGCGATCCGGAACAGGTCCTCCTTCGCCATGCCCAGGAAGGTGGCGCCGGCGTCGGCGAACTCCGCGTCCGGCGTGGCGAAGCGCATGTTGATCACCTCGACCGTGTCGCCCCGGACGGCGTCGAACCCGATGGCGGAGCGGACGAGGGTCTCGATCTGGGCCATTTCCTCCCGGGAGCGGGGGCTGTAGACCGGCGTGCCGTCCTCGCCCGGCGCGTAGAGGCCGTCCACCAGCACGGCGACCGACAGGCGGCGGACCTGGCCTGACTCGCGGACGTGGCTCTTGACCGTCTTGCTGATCTCGTAATTGATCGTCTCCTCGGTCCGGGCGCCCTTGGTGCGGCTGGTCGCGGCGGATTCGGAGGAGTTGGAATTGGCGGTCGGCAGGTTGTTCGCGACCGTCACGGGGTCGAGCGCGTCCCGGTCGGTCGATTCATTGTTGTCCTCGACCGTCTGGGTCGACCGGATGACCTGGCTCTCGGGATCGAAGATCTCCGAGCTGGTGGTGATGCGGTCGAAGTCCAGGTCGGCGGTCACCTCGGCGCGGACCTTGCCGAAGCCCAGGGAGCGCGACAGCAGGTCCTCGATCACCCGGGTGGTGCGCTGCTCGTAGGCCAGCTTCTTCTCGTCGGCGCTGGCCTGGAGGAGCTGTTCGCTGCCGGCTCCCATGCCGCGGGCCAGCAGGTTGCCGCGGTCGTCGACGATCGAGATCTGGTTCGGTTCGAGTTGGGGCACGGCGGCCGCGATGAGGTGCTGGATCGCGACGATCTGCTCGCGCTTGAGCTGCTGCCCCGGGCGCAGCTTGAGGAACACGCTGGCGGTGGCGGCCTGCTGGCTGCGGCTGAACATCTCGCGCTTGGGCAGCACCAGATGGACCCGCGCCTGCTGGATCGGCCCCAGCGTGGCGACGGTGCGCGCCAGCTCGCCCTCGGTCGCGCGCAGGTGGTTGATGCCCTGGACGAAGCTGGTGGTGCCGAACCCTTCGGGCTTGTCGTAGATCTCGTACCCGATCGAGCCGCCGGACGGCAGCCCGGCCTGGGCCATGACCATCCGAAGACGTCCGACCTGATCGGCCGGCACCATGATCCGGGTGCCTTCCGCGTTGACCTGGTGGGGGATCTTCTGCTCTTCCAGCTGGCGCACGATGGCGCCGCCGTCCTTGGGGTCGAGGTCGCTGTAGAGCAGGGCCATGTCCGGTGTGGACAGGCGGGTCATCAGGTAGACGAAGAAGCCGATCAGGCCCAGCGCCACCACGCCCATGGCGGCCAGCCGTACCGGGCCGAGATTGCGCAGGGTCTGGAGGAACGTGTTCAAGCGGGCTGCCCTTGGCGGCTTGGGAATGGCGGCTTACAAAACCGTTGCTTCGGCGGGGTGCGGACGCAGCCGCCGGCCCAGGCCGTCACTCGCCTGAAATGTAACGATATTTTCGTTTATGGATGGTTAAGATGGCCCGGTTTCGATGCCTGCCCGGCAAATTCTGCCTAGCGGGAGGGGGCCTCCGGGATGGGGGACCGGCCCCGGGATGCCGGTGGAAAGCGGGGCGCCGTCTGGAATCGGCCGTGACGGCCGAACGGCGGAATGGCCGGGACCGGACATGGCCCCGTGCGGCTCCTCACTCGGCCAAGGTCGCCTTCTCGCCCTGGCGATAGTCCTGCAGTCGGGTCGCCCGCAGCCCGCGCACCCCGTGACTGTCGATCAGTCGTTGCCAGGAAAGGAATTCCTCGACCGACAGCGTGTAGCGACGGCAGGCCTCCTCAAGGCTGATCAACCCGCAACGCACCCCGGCAACTACTTCCGCCTTGCGCCTCATGACCCAGCGCTTGGTATCGGGTGGCGGAAGATCTGCCTCCGTCATCACCCGCGAGGCCAGGTCTACGACACTGTCCATCATCGGGTCTTCTTTATGAGCTGTCATGCGACAGGTTACCTCGCGAATCCTTACTCATCCGTCGGCAGCGGGCGTCAGTATCCGAGCGCCAATTTAAAAAACTGCTAACTCGCGGAAATCTTGTCGCTCCAAAGGGGTAGAGTACCCCGATGGGCGGGATTCGCGGGCGGTGCGGTGGTGCATAAGTCCGTGGGCTGGCTAACTTTCCTACTGTTCGCGAGTCACATGTTAACAAACGGTATAGCGCTTGGGGGATTCTTCGGCCGTCAGTTAAGAATCCCTTGACTCCTCCCGCAAGAGTCGGGACCATGCACATGGATCACCAGTATTGGGTCAGCTATGATGGACGCCATCGGAAACACACTGCAGGGAACGGCGGCGGTACGCGCGCCCGCCCAGCAGTCAGTTCCGCGGACGGCTCAGCAGGAAGCCGATCCGACCGCCGGTGCCGCGGCGGAACCCTCCCGCTACTTCAGCCCGGTCGTCCGTCTCGACAGCGAGACGCAGCGCACCGTGCTCCAGTACCGCGACGGATCCGACGGCAAGGTGCTGGTTCAGTATCCCTCCGAAAAGCAGCTTGAAGCCTATCGGAACCGGGCCATCGCCGAGCGGTCGAAGGAGCAGGAGCAAGCCGACGCGACGAAACCGGCGCGGCAGGGCGAACCGATCCGGGTCGCCTTCGGCCAGCCCGCGGGCGGCCCGTCGGAAGCTGGGCAGGCCGGCGGCGGCGCGTCCGCGAATCCCGTGTCCGCTTCCGCCGGACCGGCCATTCCCATCGCGGTGCCGACGCCCGCGCCGCGGCTGGCCGGCCCTGGAGCCGGGGAAGGCGGGGCCGCGTTCGGCGCTGCCCGTCCCTCGCTGAACTCGATCTCGGCCTGATCCGTCCCGGCCCGCCGGTGCCCTCCTGGGGAGGGCATCACTGTCCGGAGCACTCGGCGGATGCCGCATGATCCGCGCCCATGGAGTGGGTTCCCAGCGCCACGTAGCGGATGCCGGCATCCAGGGTCAGCCGCTCCGGCAGGAAGTTGTTCCAGAAGTCGTAGACCATGCCGGGCCGGGCCATTCCGCGCGAGAGCCGTGACAGCGGCATGGCCTGGAACGCCGGGTGGTTGTTGTGGATGACGACCAAGTGGCTCCGGTCGAACGCCTCCGTCAGGTCCGACAGGGGGGTCAATCCCAGCGCGCTCAGATCCTGGGCTGAAACGATCGGATCATAACCACAGAAAACCGCTTCCGGCATCATCCGGCGGAGCTCGGCGAGCAGGGGGATCGCCGTGCTGCCGCGCAGGTCGTCGGTCTCCGGCTGGCCCTTGAAGGCAAGGCCCATCAGGGTGACCTTGAGGGCGCCGGAGCGGCGCCACGGGAGCACCTGGCCGGCCATGTACCGGGCGGTCTCGACCATCAGCCGTTCGTTGATCGTGCGCGCGGCCGCGGCGATCTCGGGCATGACTCCGCGATCCGTCATGCTCTCCACCAGGATGTGCGAGTCCTTGCTCAGGCAGGGACCGCCGACCGGACCGGGCATCGGCAACTGGGTCCGGGCATAGCCCAGCTTGCCGAAAGTGATCACCTCGGCGGCCGAGATGCCGACCGCGCCGCAGAGCCGCGCCACCTCGTTGGCGAAGGCGAAGCCGACATCCCGGCTGGTGTTGTCGATGAGCTTGATCATCTCGGCGGTTTCCGGATCCCGGACCCGGATCACCGTCGGCGTGATCGCGTTGAAGACCTGGGCGAGTCGGACCGAGCCGCGCTCCGAGGTGGCGCCGATGATCTGCGGCAGATGCGTCAGCTCGTAGAGCGCGCGGCCTTCCAGCGTCCGTTCCGGACAGAACGCGACGTCTACGTCCCGCCCGGTCTCGGCCAGGATCGGCATCACGACGTCGCGGGTGGTGCCGATCTTGACGGTGGAGCGCAGGACGACGGCGTCGCCGTCCTTCAACCGGTCCGCGATCTCCCGCGTGACCCGCCTGACCATGTCGAGCCGGACCTTGCCGTCCGGCCCCAGCGGCGTCCCGACCGTGATGATGTAGAGCGAGACGGCGGGATCGTCGGGCAGCGTGTTGCTGACATGGAAGCGCCCGGCTGCGAGCTGGAAGCCGAGCCGTTCGTCCAGGCCGGGTTCGTGGAAGTGGGCCTTTCCCGTGACGATCCGGTCGGTGAAATCCCGGTTCAGCTCGACGCCCCGGACCGTGTAGCCGGCTTCCGCCATGATGATGGCGAGCGTCAGCCCGACATAGCCAAGGCCGATGATGCAGACCGTGCGGTCATGCTGGTAATCCATCGCCGAGGCTCCCGCGTCGGATGGCTGGGATCGGGTTGGCCGGGAGCTCACAGGCGGCCTGCGGCGAGTTCCGCGCGCACCCACCCGACCACTTCGCGCACGCTCTCGGCGACCGGCACCGTGGCGGCGAAGCCCAGCACCCGCGCGGCCTTCGCCGTGTCCGGAACGCGGCGCTGCACGTCGTATTCGAAGGGGGCGTCGCTGGCGTGGCGGAACGGCCGGTCGCCGTGGACCTCGCGCCAGACCAGGGCCGCGAGTTCCAGGACGGTGGTCGGCTCCGGCGTGGACAGGTTGAAGTCGTCGTTCAGCGCCTCGTCCCGTTCGACGCACAGGCGGATGCCGCGGGCAAGGTCGCTGCCGTGGGTGTAGCAGCGCACCTGGCCGCCGTCCCCCAGGATATGCAGGGGATCCTGCCCCTTCAGCACTTTCTGCGCCAGGTCCGGAAGCACGTGGGACATGCTGAGCCTGACATTGCCGCTCATGATCTCGGCGTCCCCCAGCGCCTTGCCCTCGCCGACGCCGACGCAGTTGAACGGCCGCGCGATCGTGAAGGGCAGCCCGTACTGCTGGTGGGCCGCCCGCGCGAAATACTCCACCGCCAGCTTCTGGAACCCGTAGCTGCTGGCGGGGGGAGGGGCGCGGGTGATCTCGCTCTCCGGCGTCGGGAAAGTGGAGGCGCTCTCGAACACCATGCTGGAACTCAGAACGACGATCCTGGAGAGCCGTCCCGCCCGGTGCGCCGCGATGGCGGCGTCGAAGGTCGACGCGGTGATCCGCTCGTTCTCCGCCAGCAGGTCGTAGGCATACTGGTGGAAGTAGGAGATGCCGCCGATCATCGCGGCGCCGGCGACGATCCGGTCGCAGTCGGCGGCCAGTTCCGTCATCAGGCCCACGTCCTTGCAGTCGCCGAAGACGAACCGGTAGCCGGGATGGCCGTCATGCGCCTTGGCGACGGGGCCGTACTTGCTGAAATTGTCGATGCCGACGACCTGGTGCCCGTGCTTGAGCAGTTCGGCCACGACATAGCCCGCGATGAAGCCCGCGGCTCCGGTAACCAGGATCTTCATGAGCGTTTCCGCGCTGGCGAAACCGGCGGGGTGCCGCCGAAAGATATAGCCAGACTATGCCGAAATGGTTAATCAATCCTTCCGCTAAGGCACCGGTCCCGCCACATCCGCCTGAAAGCCGCTTCCAGCGTCCGCGTGAAATGGGCGGAGTCGCAGAGCGGCGAGGCCGCCATCCGGTCGCGCAGCCTGCCGCGCAGGTCGGCCAGCCGTCCGAGGTCGGCGGCCAGTCCCTCCGCCCGCGCCAGGTACCCCGAAGCATCCTCCGCCACGAGGCCGGGGAGCCCGGCGGCGGTCAGGTGCGACAGGCTGTGCCGGGTGCAGAACCGCTCGCCCGGCAGCGTGATCACCGGTACGCCCATCCACAGGGCTTCCAGCGTGGTCAGCCCGCCCGAATAGGCCAGCGGGTCGAGCGCTATGTCGACCGAGTTGTAGGACTGGAGCAGGCCTGCGTGTCCGGATGCCCGCCGCAGGTCGAGCTGGCCGGGCGCCACGCCGTAGGCGGCGAACCGGGCCGCCACCGCGTCGCGCACGCCCGGAACGTCGAGCGCGAAGGTCTGGAGCATCAGCCGCCGGTCGGGACGGTCGCGCAGCAGGGTGCTCCACAGGGCGATGCTGGCTTCGTCCAGCTTGGCGAGGTTGTTGAAGCAGCCGAAGGTGACGACTCCGGACCCGAGGGCCGGCAGGGGACCGACCGGCGGCGCATAGGGCGGCGGCTCGTAGCAGACATAGCAGTCGGGCAGCCGCATGATCCGCTCGGCGTAATGGGGATCGACCCCGTCCGGCGTCTGGCGCGGGTCGGAGATGAGGTAGTCGATGGCCGGGATGCCGGTGGTTCCGACATATCCGGCCCAGGTCGCCTGGATCGGCGCCGGCCGGTGGACGAAGGCGCGCAGGCGGTTGTTCGCCGTATGCCCCGACAGGTCCACCAGAATGTCGATGCCGTCGCCGCGGATCCTGTCGGCCAGTTCGGCACCGTCGATGTCGGCGATCTCGTGCCAGTGGTCCGCCAGGCGGCGGAACCGGTCCGTCATGGCATCGCCCTGCCGGCGCGCCGAATAGCAGTGGACCTCGAAGGAGTCGCGGTCGTGGTGCAGGACCACCCCGCCGAGGAAGAAGCCCACCGGATGCTGGCCGAAATCGGCCGAGACGTAGCCGACGCGGAGCCGCCGCTCCGGATCGGGGACTGCCTCCGGGTGCGCCGGCGGCGTCCCGGAGGGCGCGTGGCGCCGGTACCACTCGGCATGGAGGCGGTTCAGGTCGGCCGGGCCGAGCGTCCCGTCATACTGGAGGGTCAGCAGCAGGTTGCTGTGGATCTCCGCGTTTCCGGGTTGCAGCAGGAGGGACCGCCGCACCAGCCGGGCGCCCTCCCGCGGCCTGCCCATGCCGCTCAGCATCACGCCGTATGAATTCAGCGCGAAGGGATCGGCCGGGCCGTGGCACAGGGTGGTGCGGAAGACCGCGTCGGCCGCCGTCAGGTCGCGGACGGCCAGATGGAGCATTCCGAGGCAATGCCTGAGGTCGACGTCCTCCGGCCGGTGCGCCACCGCCAGCGCGGTGATCGGGATCGCATCGCCCGTCCGTCCGGCGTCGCGCAAGGCGATCGCCAGGAGCCGGATCAGGCTGCTGTCGAGCCGTGCCGGATCAAGCCGGGCCTGCCGCTCCACCGCCCGGAGGGCGCCGCCCAGGTCGCCGGCACGGAACCGGACCACCGCGATCTGGTGAAAGGTCGACGGATTGTCCGGCCGGTACGCGGCGGAATTGCCCAGGGCCGTCAGGGCGGAGTCGGAACGGCCGGCCAGGTGAAGGGCGATGCCCAGGTTGTGCCAGGCGGGGTCGTGACGGCGGTCGATCCGTAGCGCGCGGCCATAGGATTCGGCGGCGGCGAAAGCGCAGCCGTCGTCGAGCAGCACATTGCCCAGGTTGTACCAGCCGTCCCGGTCGGCCGGGTCGATCAGCAGCACGCTGCGGCAGCACAGCAGCGCCGCTTCCCGGTTGCCGCTCGACCGGTGCAGCGAGGCGAGGCTGAGCCAGGCGGCACCGAATCCCGGCTCCGATGCCAGCGCCTGGCGAAAGAGCCGGGACGCGTCGCAGAGGCGTCCTTCCCGTTCGGCGATCAGCCCGAGAAGGTGGAGGGCGCCGGGGGAGTCGGGCTCGACCTGCCGGATCTCCTCGCACAGCCAAGCCGCCATCACGAGATTCCCGGCCAGAAGGGACCGTTCGGCTTCGGCAAGCAGCCCGACGCTCAGGGCGCCGGACGGGGGAATGGACGCGGAAGAGGCGGCCCTGGAAGTGGGGGCCGCCGGATACTCATCGGACATGCTCTAACCGGGGAAGCCTGGATCCGCCATGCCGCCGGGCTTCAGCCGGCCGGAAACTCGCGGACCAGGGCATCGTCGAACTGGATCAGGTGGCGGCAGACCTCCAGCGCGGCGAGGTACTCGCCCTTGCGGCTCAGCTCCGAGATGATCGCCAGGCTGCGCAGCACCGGCTGAAGCTCGGTCGCCTCCGCCCGGTCGTCGAGCAGCGAGATCAGCTTCTCGTGGTAGATCCCGGCGGAGGCGCTGTCGAGGGTCATCAGCTGAAGCGCGTAATAGATGCGCTTGGTCGCCGTGTCGGCGTCCTTCTCGTCCAGGATCAACTGTTCGCGGGTCAGGGTCGGGGTGCCCTCGGGGACCATGACCGTGCCGTCGTCCTGCATGTGGATCGGAACGCCCTTGACGATGACGGTGCCGCCGGGCTGGAGCGGGAGAGCAATCAATTCGATCGTTTCGGTCATTGTAGTGCCACCCTCTTGCAGTCGTTGCTGGCTTGCAGTCGTTGCTGGACATCGCGGGTGGCCTTCGAAGCTTGCCCCGCCCGGTGTTGATGGCCGGGATTATGTCCATCTTCAAAGTAGCTTGCAACAAGGAGTTACACTATGGGGTGTAATACTTTTGAGAAAAGGCTGGGGTGATCGGGGCCGGGGACAAGGCGGCGCGCGACCACGCGGGGTCAGCCGGGAACGTTTGCTTCGCTGAAGTTCGGGTTCCGCCGGATTTCATTGGGTCCGGAGGATTTCGTTTTCGATGGCCCGGACGCTCTGGGTGTCGTCGAACAGGAGAGGGACGCGGTCGAGGACGCGGCGGATGACGTGGGCCCTGCGGTCTGGTTGGCTGGCGAGGTCGAGGGCGATGTCGACATAGTGGGCGTGGTCTCGGGCGACGCAGTCGTCGAGGCCCATCAGGCGGTAGAAGCCGTGGGTGTGGCGGCCGCGCATGAAGGCTCCGGGCCAGGTGACGATCGGGGTGCCCAGCGCGAAGGCCTCCAGGCTGGTGTTGCCGCCGCTGTAGTGCAGCGGGTCGAGCATGACGTCGCTGCACGCCACCAAGCTGAGGAAGTCGGGCAGCGGCATCTGGCGCAGGAAGCGGAAGCGCGCCGCGACGTCCGCTCCGGCGGCGGCGAGCCTGCGGCGCAGCAGGCCGTCCAGGTTGCGGTCGCGCCCCGAGAGCAGCACCACCAGGCCCCGCGGGTCGCGGCGCAGCAGCTCGACCAGGGCGCGGTCGAAGTCGGGATGGATCTTGAACAGGCTTTGCGGGCAGACATAGAGGCGGGCGTCGTCGGGCAGGCCGAAGGCGGAGCGCGGCTTGGGCCGGGCCGGCAGGCGGGGCCTCGCGTAGTGCAGGGTGGTCCCGGGCAGGCGGATCAGGCGCTCGGAGTAGTGGCGCTCGGCACCGTCCGGCTCCATGGCGGCGCACGACAGGAAGCGGTCGAGGTTGCGGATGCCGGTGGTGTCGGGATGGCCCCAGGCCAGGCACTGCAGCGGGGCGAGCCTGGCGAAGGCGAGGAAGTAGGTCAGGGCGGACATGCCGATGTCGGCGTAGTACAGCACGTCGAGGCGCCGGGTGGCGATCGCGTCGCGGGCGGCCCTGAGGTCGAGGGGCAGCTCGACGGTCGCGTCGGCGGCGCGGACCAGGGCGTCGCGCATGGCGTCGCCGGCGTGGGGGGTGGTGAACAGGGTGACGTGGAAGCGCTCGCGGTCGAGGTTCCGGATCAGGCCGAGGTTGAGCTTGGCGATGGTGTGCTGGTGCCAGTACTGGGAGACGAAGCCTACATGGGTGCGGCCGTCGGGCCGGGCCGGCGGGTCGGCGCGGTCCTGGAGCAGGTCGGGGCAGGCGGCCTCGTACAGGCCGGCGACGGCCTCCTGGAGGGGACGGTCGTCGGCGGCATGGTAGGCCAGGTAGAAGCAGGTCTGGCCGACCTGGGCCAGCGGGTCGCGCAGCCGGATGCCCCGTCCGGTCAGCCGCGCCACCCCGTCGGCCAGCCGCTCCCGCACCTCCCGGATATGCGCCTCCGACTCCGGGATGATCGGGAGCGCCAGCGCCTCCTTCACCTCCAGCCCGGGATCGCCGCACAGGCGGCGGGCCTGGCGGAAGGCCGTCCGGGCGCGCCCGGTATGCCCCTGGTCCAGCAGGATGTTGCCGAGCATCGTCTGGGCCCGCGCGAAATCCGGCGTCACGGCCAGCGCATGGCCCAGCGTCGCGGCGGCGGCTTCGAGCCGGTGGTCGCGCAGGCGGGCGTTGGCCAGGCTGATCAGCGCCTCCGGATGGTCGGGCCGGACCCTGAGGGTGCGCAGCCACATCGCGACGGCCTCGCCGTGGCGGCCCAGGCCGGCGAGGGCGGCCCCGAGGTTGGACCAGGCGGTGGCGTAGCCGGGATCCACGGTCGCGGCCCGGGCCAGGGCGTCGCGGGCGTCGCCGTGGCGTCCCAGGCGGTTCAGGCAGAAGCCCAGGTTGTTCCAGGCTTCCACCCCGTCGGGACGCAGCGACGCGGCGCGCCGGTATGCCGCCTCGGCCCCGTCCAGCCGGTCCAGGACGAGCAGGATGTTGCCGAGCGTCAACGGGGCAGCGGGGTCGGTCGGGTCGCACAGGGCCGCGCGGCGGGCGGCGGCCGCCGCCTGTTCCGGCAGTTCGCGCGCGGTCAGGACCATGGCCAGGTCGTGCCACGCGGAGGCGAGCGAGGGCTCGATGGCCAGGGCATGCCGATGGACCTCGGCCGCGTCGGACAGGCGGCCCAGCCGGACCAAAGCGGTTCCCAGCCCGGCGAGCGCCGGTACGCCGGACGGATCGCGCGCCAGGGAGCCGCGGAACGCGGCCTCCGCCCCCGCGGGATCGCCGGCGGCCAGAAGCGCCATGCCCAGGTTCGCATGGGTCGGGGGTTGATCCGGCGCGAGCGCCGCCGCGGTCCCGAAGGCCCCGGCGGCTTCGGCCGGGTTTCCCTGCTCCAGCAACGCGTGGCCCAGGTTGAGCCAGGCCTCGATCATCCCCGGGTCCAGGCCGATCGCGCGCCGGTAGGCTTCGGCGGCGGCGTCGGGCCGTCCCTGGTGCCGCCGGGCGATGCCGTATTCCAGCAGGATGTCCGGGTCCCAGGGACGCGCCGCCACGAGGAGCCCGAAGGCGTCGGCCGCCAGGTCCCAGTCGCCGGCCTGGGCGCCGACCTGGCCGATCACGAGCAGGGTGCCGGCCGGAGGAGCCAGCGCCATCGCCTGCCGGCACGCCCGTGCCGCCTCGGCCAGGCGTCCCGCTTCATGATGGTGCTGGGCGGTCTTGAGGAGTTCGGCGAGCATCTGCAGGCATCGTTCCGTGGGGGCTTGGGCCGCCGCACCGTAACACCGGCGCGGCCCCGGTGACATCCCGGTCTTTGCCGCCCGGCGCGGACGGTCAGGTGTTCCCGGCCCGGAACTCGGCGGTGAAGCGGGCCGCCTCGGCGCGCAGGGTGTCGATCTGCCGGGCGATCTGCACGGCGGAGCCGGTCATCCTCCCGACCGCGTCGTCGGTTTCGCGGATCGCCCGGGTCACGCTGCCGAGCCCGCCGGTGATCTCCCGTGCCGACCCGGCGCTGTCGGCCATGCTCGACGCGATCCGTTCGGTCGCGGCGCTCTGCTGCTCGACCGACCCGGCGATGGCGGTCGCGATCGCGTTGACCCGCTCGACCGTCGCCGCGACCTCCCGCATCGCCTCCACCGCCATGCCGGTCTCCGATTGGATGTCGGCGACCTGGGTCGAGATCTCGGCGGTGGCCGACGCGGTCTGGTTCGCCAGCAGCTTGACTTCCTGCGCGACGACGGCGAAGCCCTTGCCGGCCTCCCCGGCTCTCGCCGCCTCGATGGTGGCGTTCAGCGCCAGCAGGTTGGTCTGCTTCGCGATGCCGTTGATCAGGCGGACGACGTCGCCGATCCGCTGCGCCGCGCCTTCCAGGTCCCGGATGCGCGCGGCGGCCTGCCCGGTATGGGCGACCGCCTCCCTCGTCACGGCAGCGGCCTCGGCCGTGCGGCCGCCGACCTCCTTGACCGACGACGCCAGATCCTCCGAAGCGGAGGCGATGCTCTCGACCGACGACGCGGTGCTTTCGGCGGCGGACTGGACGGCCACCGCCTGGCGGCTCGCCGTGGCGGCCTGGGCCGAGATCCCTTCGGCGACCATGCGAAGATCCCGGTCGGCCCCGAGGAGGGCGGCGACGACGCCGGCGACTCCGTCGTTGAAGCGGCCGGTGACCTCGGCCATGCGCAGGGCTTCCCGCGACGCCGCGTCCCGCCGCGCGTCCTCCGCCGCGCGCATCGCGTCCAGCGCGGATGCCTGGGTCTGCATGGTCAGGATCGCCCTGGTGACCTTCCCGAGTTCGTCGTCGGGCCCGGTTCCGTCGAGCGCCACGTCGCGCCGCCCCGCGCCGATCGCCTGGATCGCGGCGGCCGCCTGCGCGAGGGGCCGGGTGATCGATCTGACGCTGAGCACCGACAGGACCAGCGCCGCGGCGATGGTCAGCAGCGTGATCGCCGCGGTCAGCGCGATCGTGAAGCGGCCGGTCGTGGCGCTGTGCAGGGCACGTTCCGCCTTGCGGCGCCCGATCAGGTCGGAAATGGCGCCGTTGCGCTCCTCCAGGGTCTCGAACGCCTCGATGAAGTCCGGCATGCGGACCTGGGCCTCGACCGGGCTGGTCCGGGCCAGGCCGACGATCGTCTCCGCCGCGGCGATGTAGCGGTTGAGCGCCGGCTCGACCTCCTCCAGGGCCGCCTTGATCTCCTGGTCCAGGCCGGACCGCTCCGCATTGGCCCGGAGCGCCGCGCGGAAGGTCCCCGCATGCTCGTCGAGCGCTTCGCGCGTCGCGTCATGGTCGCTCTCCTGCGTTCCGTAGGCGCTGGACAGCAGGGCGGTCAGGACGTCGGCGCGCAGGGCGTCGTGCATCATGTCGCCGAGCAGATGGCTGGCCAGGGCGTCCGACATGACGATCAGGTCGTCGGCGGCCCGGTTGGACGCGACGATACCCGCGGCCCCGATGCTCCCCGTGACTCCGGCGGCGATTGTCAGGCCGGCGGCAAGGCCGGTCAGGCGTTGGCGAAGCGTCGGGTGTGGCATGGCTGCGCGGTCCTGGACTGGAGTGGACGGGCTGGGGCAGGCGCGGGAGCATCGAATGCAGAAGGTTTCATGTCGCGACATGAAACAAAATTAGTATAAATGACATATGCCTTGTATCGGCCGCTCTGCTCCGGCATCCCGGCAAAGCATGCATGCCCCCGGCAGATTTTGCCGGGACTCCGGGCCGGCGCAGCTTCGTTGCCGACCCCGCGGGCGGTCGGCAACGCCCCGAAGGCCCTTTGCGGTCGAAGAATTCTCCTTCTGGCCCGGAGATTGCTTGGAGGATCGCCGACAGGCACCGCATCCGGCGGGGCCTGCGGGTGATGGTGGATCAGATGGGCCTCGACGTTTCCCTGCGCACGGCGATGAGCGGACTCCGGACTGTCCAGCAAGGGCTGGACGTCGTCTCGCGCAACATCGCCAATGCCGACACTCCCGGCTATACGCGCAAGATCCAGACCCAGTATACCCAGGTCATCCAGGGCCAGAGCGTCGGCGTCCAGACCGGCAACGTCGAGCGCGAGGTCGACACCGCGCTTCAGAACGAGGTGCGCAAGCAGGGCAGCCGGGTCGCCAACCTGAGCGTGACGGAGCGGTACCTGGGCCAGGTCGAGACCCTGCATGGCGATCCCGAGTCGGAAAGCTCCCTGGGCAACGTGCTCAACCAGATGAAGGACGGCTTCACCCGGCTGATGGATTCGCCGAACTCCGTCCCGCTCCAGAACGAGGTGGTCTCGCTGGCCGACACAGTCGCCCGGACGCTGAACCGGGTGGCCGACGGGATCAACGATATCCGGACCCAGGTCCAGGTCGACATCGAGGATGCGCTGACCGACCTGAACAACCAGTTCCAGCGGGTCGACGACCTCAACCGGCAGATCCGCTCGCTGACCGCCACCGGCCAGCCCCAGCCCGACCTGGAGGACCAGCGGGACGAGGCGCTGCGGAAGATCTCCGAGCAGATCGAGGTCAACGTGATGCGCCGGGGCGACGGCACGGTCTCGATCCTCGACCGGTTCGGCCAGCCTTACCTGGAGGCCGGCTATCAGCCCCTGTCCATCTCCCAGGTCTCGATCAACCCGCAGGCGGCATATCCCGGCGCCATCGGCCCGATCCGCCTGGGCGATCCCTCGACCGGCACCGACGTCACCCCAAGGCTGGCGCAGGGCGGCAACCTGGGCGGGCTGCTCCAGCTGCGCGACCAGACCTTGCCGCGGTTCCAGGCCCAGCTCGACGAGATGGCCCAGACCATGGGCGAGGCGTTCGAGGGCGCCGGGCTCCTCCTGTTCACCGACAGCACGGGCGTGGTTCCGGTCGATGACCCGCTCGCGTCCCCGCCCACCTCGTCGGTCGGCTTCGCCAACCAGATCCGGGTGGCGCAGGACGTCATCGACACGCCGAGCCTGCTGCGCGACGGATCGCCGATCGTCCCGGGCACCGCCCCGGCGAACAGCAACCTGCTGCGCACGATCGTCGACAGCGTGCTGGGCGGCGACCAGGCTTTCGATACCACCGGCCTCGGACCCAACGCCGACCTGGGCACCGTGCTGCCCGGCAGCACGACGCTGGCGTCCTTCGCCGCCGAACTGGTCAGCCACCAGACCAACCTGCGGGCCAGCACCACCGCCCAGCTCGAACCCGCCACGACGCTGCGCGACCATCTGAGGACCAAGCTGTCCGATCAATCCGGCGTTAACCTGGACCAGGAAGTATCGCTCCTGATCCAGCTGCAGCGTTCCTATTCCAGCTCCGCCCAGGTCGTCTCGACCAACCGGCAGCTGTTCAACGACCTCATCTCGATCCTGCGCTGATCCGACCAGGGAGTCCGGCCATGACCTCGATCTCGACCAACGGACAGTTCCTGCGGCTCCAAACCCAGAACCTGGCCATCCAGCAGCGCCTGACCGAGACTTCCGCGCAGGTGTCGAGCGGCAAGAAGACGTCCGTCTACGGCGGGCTGGGCGCCGACGCGCGCCAGTCGATCGACCTGCGCGGCCAGGTGACCGAGCTGGACACCTACCAGAAGAACATCGCCTCCGCGAAGCTGCGGGTCTCCAGTGCGGTCGAGACCATGGACCGCATCAAGAACGTGGCGCGCGACGTGCGCGAGCAGCTGACCAAGCTGACCGGCAACCCGCCGCCCAACCAGACCGTGGTCCAGGACATCGCCCGGCGCGGCTACGAGGAGGTCGTGCAGCTCCTCGGCACCCAGGTGGAGGGGCGTTATATCTTCGCCGGCAGCGACATCGACAACCCGCCGTTCCCCAACTCCGCCCAGTTCTTCACCGACGTGGAGACGGAAGTGACCGCCTTCGCCGCCAACGGCGCCGCGGCGACCCTGGCGGCGACCACGGCGATCGCGACCGACGACACCTATTTCTCGACGGCGCTCCAGGCTGCCGATCCGTCGCCGCTCCGCGCGCGCGTGGACCGCAACCTCGACCTCAGCTACCAGGTCCGAGCCAACGGACCGGAAAGCCCGGCCCCGCCCGCCGGGGAACTCGCGCCGTTCCGCGAGATCCTGCGCAGCCTGGCGACCGCCGCGACCCTGACCTACGACACGGCCAATCCCGGCTCCTTCACCGACTACACCACCATGCTGGACACCACGCGCAACGCGCTGGACAGCGCCGCCAAGAACCTGGACAACCATGTCGGCATCCTCGGCTCCACCTACGAGCGGATGGAGGCGATCGACAACCAGCACGACGTGACCGCCCAGACGGCCAGGACGAACCTGGGCGACGTGGAGGACGTCGACATGGCCGAGGCGATCACCAAGCTGCAGCTGATCCAGACCCAGCTCCAGGCATCCTACAAGGTGACGTCGACCCTGCGGCAGGTGAACCTGATCGACTTCCTGTAACGTCCGTCCCGGCAACGCCGTCCGGCGCGGGAGGAGCCTTCACGACTCGTCAATCATCCCGGTGCTAACCAGCCGCGTTGACCTCACGCGGGAAGCCTGATGAAGCTCGTCGTCCTCGATCCCGGCCTGGACAGCACGGCCGGCCACCACTACCACCTGGACCTCGTGCTGCGGGAGCAGGCGGCCGCCCACGGGATTGAGTCGGTGTTCTACGGGTTCAAGGGAATGGATCCGGCGATCGAGGACCAGTTCGACGCCCGCCTGATCTTCGACCTGCACTCCTACGCCAAGGTCGCCGGCCTGCCGGAACTGGCGCCGATCCAGAACTGGTCGACCAAGAACACCAGTTTCTGCCGCAACCTGTGCGACGGCGTGCCGGCCGATTTCGAAGCCGACGACATCGTGGTCATGCACACGGTGCTGGGCAGCGAGATGGTCGGCCTCTATCTGTGGTACCGAAGCCTGCCGGACCCGAAGCCGCGCGTGTGCCTGGTCCTGCGCTTCCCGCCCTGGTTCCACCTGGCGCGCCCGTATCACGAGATCGCGGTGGCGCTGGAGCGCTACGCTGTCTCGCTGTGGACCGAGTTCCCGGCGGAGCGCGTGATGATGGCGTGCGACAATGCCGGCCTGGCCCGCTTCTACAGCAAGCTCGCCGGTTTCGAGATGCCGAGCCTGCCGATCCCGATCCGCTATCCCGCCGTGACTGCCCGGGACGGAAGATCATCGAGACCCCGTTTCGTGTACTTGGGCGAGGCGCGGGAGGAAAAGGGCATCCACCTGATCGTCGAGTCGCTGCGCCGTCGCCCCGCCGCCCTGGCCGGCATCGACTTCACGATCCAGTGCGGTCGGCCGGAGCTGCTCGGGCCGCTGCTGGGGGAATGGCGCCAGGACCTCCCCGAGGTCGATTTCGTGGACCGGAACCTGTCCGAGGCGGAATATCTCGATCTGCTGTCGAGCGCCGACGCGGTGCTGGTTCCCTACCAGCCCGACATCTACGACGTGCGCACGTCCCACGTCTATCTGGAGGCGGTCGGGACCGGCAAGCCGGTGCTGATAACCTCCGGCTCCTGGATGGACCTGGAGTCCGCCCGCCTCGGCCACACGCCCGCGCGCGCCGCTGATTTCACCGTGGACTCGGTCGAGGAGGCCCTCGTCCGCCTGGTCGGCGACTGGCGGGATCTGCGGGCGCTCGGGCCTGCCGCGGGCGAGCGGTGCCGGGCATATCACAACCCTGCGACATTTTTTGACAGGCTGCTTTCCCTTTTCCCGTGAGAAGGCGCCGGTAGCCATCGGCGCGCCCCTTCTGGAGGGGCGGGAAACCGCGGAATCCCTGATGTCCCGCATACAACTGAAGATGCGGATGTCCCTTGCGGGAATCTGGCAATTAAGACTCTTTTTACGGTCTGAGCTTACCATCGACTCGCGGAAGAAGACCGCAATCTATCCAAAATGGAGGCACCGGTGGCCAACTCGGTTAATACCAACATCGGGGCGATGATCGCCCTGAAAAACCTGAACAACGTCAGCGACTCGCTGTCGACCACCCAGAAGCGCATCAGCACCGGCCTGAACGTCGCCGACGCCTATGACGACGGCGCGTCCTATGCCGTCGCGGAAGGCATCCGCAGCGACGTCAAGGCGATCGGCGCGGTGAACGAGCGTCTCGCGGTCGGCAAGGGCATGATCGACGTCGCCGTCAAGGCCGGCGAAAACATCTCCAAGTCGCTCCAGGACGTCCGCGTCGTCCTCACCAAGCTGGCCGACCAGGCGCTGACCGGTGCGGACCGCACGAACTACGAGAACCAGTACAACACGCTGAAGAACGACATCGACAACTTCATCAAGGACGCCAAGTACAACAACATCACCCTGATCAACACCGACACCAACCAGTCGATCATCTCCAACATCGACGGCGGCAACATCACGGTGACGTCGCAGAACCTGGCGACCGCCGTCTATGCCCAGCTTTCCGCCGCGTCGGACTACTCGGCCGCCGCCACGCTGATCGCGACGACCGGCGCTCTTGCCAACGCGGAAAGCAACCTCGGCCGCGCCATGAACCAGCTGGCCGCCGACAGCCGCCGCATCACGAACCAGATCGGGTTCAACAATGCGATCGCCGACGCGACCAACACCGGCCTGGGCGCCATCGTCGACGCCGACCTCGCGAAGGAAAGCGCGCGGCTGCAGTCCCTGCAGGTGAAGCAGCAGCTGTCCAGCCAGGCGCTATCGATCGCCAACCAGTCGCCTCAGTCGCTGCTGGGCCTGTTCCGTTAAGGCCGCGCCCGCGTCCAACCCTCTCCGGGCACCGTCCCGGAGGGGGCACGACGGCCTCAAGGCCCTTCCGACGGTCCCCTTTCTCCCAAATCATCAGAAAATCGCAGTTCTGAACGGAAGTGGCAATGAACTCGAAGATCAATGCCTACAAGCAAGCGGCGATGATGAAGACCGATTATCGTTCGCAAGAGGCCAATCTCTTCAAGCGAGTCACCTTTGGCCTGATCCAGGGCAAGGCGAATCCCAACGGCATGGACCTGGTCCGCGCCGCCTCGGACGACAAGCTTCTCTGGATGACCATCGTCAAGCTGCTGCAGGACGACCAGAACCGCCTGCCGGCTCCGCTCCGCGCGCAGATCATTTCGATCGGCCAGGCGGTGATCCGCGAGATCGACCAGAACATCACCGGCACGCTCGATGTCGATTTCCTGATCGACATCAATACCCAGATGATCGAAGGCCTTGCCGCCCAGCCCGAGACGGCCGCCGCCGCGGGTCTGCCGACCGAAATCCCCTCGGCATAAGGGAGCCGGTCCCGACGATCAGACGACACCGCGGAGTCCGACCATGTCCAGCAGCCTCGTCTTCGCCAAGATGCCGGCGATCGCCGCATACAAGCTCGCCCTGAAGCAGGGCGACGCGGCGCTTGAAAAGATGGCGGACCGAAAGGACGTCAAGGCCGAGGTGGACTATTTCAACAAGAACATCCAGAGCGTGAAGTCCGTCGACGACCTCTTCAAGGACAGGCGGATGATCCAGTTCGTGCTGGACGCCGTCGACCTGGGCAAGGAAACCGGCAAGATGGGCCTGATCAAAAAGGTCCTGACCCAGAAGGCCGACGACCCCGACGCCCTGATGAACAAGCTTGTCGACAAGCGCTTCAAGACGGCGGCCAGCCTTCTCAAGCTGGGCGAGAACGGTCTCGGCACGATCCAGCGCGAGAGCACCAAGGCGGATCTGGCCGAGCTTTACGTCAAGAACAAGTACGATGCCGGACTGGCATCGCAGAACTCGGCGGTTCCGCTGGCCTTGTACTTCAAGGAGAACGCCTCGTCCGTCAAGAACACGTACGAGATCCTCGGCGACCAGCGGATGCGCCACGTCGTGACCACGGCGCTCGGCCTTCCGTTGCAACTCGCCAACCAGTCGGTCGAAGCACAGGCCGCGGCGATCGAGAAGCGGCTGAAGCTGTCCGACCTGAAGGACGGGAAATTCGTCGACAAGCTGGCCCAGCGTTTCCTGATGGCATCCGACGACGGCTCCTCGGCGACGGGGGCCAACAAGTACATGCTGAACCTCTTTGCGTGAGATGCCGGACACCCCAGCCCTGGCGGTGGCTTTCCCCCGCGCCGGCGGTGTCCGCCGCAACACCGGTCGAGCGCCGGGATCTGGAGAAGATGAATGTCTGCTGAAATGACCATGGAAATGCCGGCCGACGTCGCCAAGTTGGCGGACCTCAAGCAGCGCGCCGCGATCCTGCTGACGCGCGGCGACCTGGACGGCGCCCGCTCCGCGGTCGATGCCGCGATGATCGATCAGCCCGAGGATGCCGACCTGCTGGCGCTGCGCGGCACCTGCCGGGCCCGGCAGGGGGAACTGAGCGACGGCATCCAGGATCTCGCCACCGCCGTGATGGCCCGGCCGCGCGACTGGGAACTGCTGAACAGCCTCGCGGTCCATCTCCAGCAGATGAAGATGTTCGACGAGGCGGTCGTCTTCCATGTCAAGGCGATCAACAATTCCGAACCGGAGCAGCATCCGCAGCTCTACATCAACCTGGGCCTCGCGATGATGGGGCAGGGCGAGCACCTTGCGGCGGTGGAGCTGTTCGAGGCGGTCCTGGCGGTCCATCCGGATATGCTGGATGCCGCGGTCAACCTGTCCAGCGCCTTGAACTCGCTGAAGGAATACGGCCGCAGCGTCGAGGCGTGCCGACGGACCCTGGCGATCGTCGAGGCCCCCGAGCTGTACCACAACCTGGGCAACGCGCTGCACCGGATTCCCGGGCGCAACGCCGATGCCCTCGCCGCGTTCCAGCGGGCGGTCGAGCTCGATCCGACGAACTGGAAATCGAAGCACATGCTCTCCCTGCTGCGGGACGAGGACATGGACTCGATCCCGGCGAACTTCGTGGAAGGGATGTTCGATGAATATGCCAGCTTCTACGAGCGGGACGTCATCGAGAAGCTGCGCTATCGCGTTCCCGGGCTGATCCGGCGCTACCTGCTGAAGGCAGTCCCCGGCAGGACCCGCTTCGCCTCCGTGCTGGACCTCGGCTGCGGCACCGGCCTGACCGGCGTCATGCTGCGCGACATCGCGGACTTCCAGAAGGGCGTCGATATCTCGCGGAACATGCTGAAGCTGGCCCTGGAGAAGGAGATCTACGACCAGCTCGAGGCCGCCGACCTGCAGGTTTCCCTGGGGGAGATCGACCGGGCTTATTCCGTCGTCGCCGCCGCGGACGTGTGCGGCTATATCGGTCGCCTGGAGGAGTTCTTCGCCAAGGTGGAGGCCGTCGTCGAGTCCGAAGGTCTGTTCGCCTTCTCGGTGGAGGAGTCGTTCCTGGCGGATTTCGAGGTCTCGGCCGCCGGCCGGTTCGCCCACCGCCGGACCTATGTCCAGAAGGCCCTGGCCGATGCCGGCTTCAAGGTGCTGTCGGTCGCGCGCGAGCAGCTTCGCAACAGCGGCGGCCGGCCCGTGTTCGGCATGATCTTCGTCGCCCAGAAGACGGCCTGACCGTCCGGTCCCGGGTAGCGGGCGGCATGGGCCGGAAGAGGGGCAACCCTCTTCCGGCCTTTTTCGCTGGAGAAAGGCTCATTGGGTCCGGAGGATTTCGTTTTCGATGGCCCGGACGCTCTGGGTGTCGTCGAACAGGAGAGGGACGCGGTCGAGGACGCGGCGGATGACGTGGGCCCTGCGGTCTGGTTGGCTGGCGAGGTCGAGGGCGATGTCGACATAGTGGGCGTGGTCTCGGGCGACGCAGTCGTCGAGGCCCATCAGGCGGTAGAAGCCGTGGGTGTGGCGGCCGCGCATGAAGGCTCCGGGCCAGGTGACGATCGGGGTGCCCAGCGCGAAGGCCTCCAGGCTGGTGTTGCCGCCGCTGTAGTGCAGCGGGTCGAGCATGACGTCGCTGCACGCCACCAAGCTGAGGAAGTCGGGCAGCGGCATCTGGCGCAGGAAGCGGAAGCGCGCCGCGACGTCCGCTCCGGCGGCGGCGAGCCTGCGGCGCAGCAGGCCGTCCAGGTTGCGGTCGCGCCCCGAGAGCAGCACCACCAGGCCCCGCGGGTCGCGGCGCAGCAGCTCGACCAGGGCGCGGTCGAAGTCGGGATGGATCTTGAACAGGCTTTGCGGGCAGACATAGAGGCGGGCGTCGTCGGGCAGGCCGAAGGCGGAGCGCGGCTTGGGCCGGGCCGGCAGGCGGGGCCTCGCGTAGTGCAGGGTGGTCCCGGGCAGGCGGATCAGGCGCTCGGAGTAGTGGCGCTCGGCACCGTCCGGCTCCATGGCGGCGCACGACAGGAAGCGGTCGAGGTTGCGGATGCCGGTGGTGTCGGGATGGCCCCAGGCCAGGCACTGCAGCGGGGCGAGCCTGGCGAAGGCGAGGAAGTAGGTCAGGGCGGACATGCCGATGTCGGCGTAGTACAGCACGTCGAGGCGCCGGGTGGCGATCGCGTCGCGGGCGGCCCTGAGGTCGAGGGGCAGCTCGACGGTCGCGTCGGCGGCGCGGACCAGGGCGTCGCGCATGGCGTCGCCGGCGTGGGGGGTGGTGAACAGGGTGACGTGGAAGCGCTCGCGGTCGAGGTTCCGGATCAGGCCGAGGTTGAGCTTGGCGATGGTGTGCTGGTGCCAGTACTGGGAGACGAAGCCTACATGGGTGCGGCCGTCGGGCCGGGCCGGCGGGTCGGCGCGGTCCTGGAGCAGGTCGGGGCAGGCGGCCTCGTACAGGCCGGCGACGGCCTCCTGGAGGGGACGGTCGTCGGCGGCGTGGTAGGCCAGGTAGAAGCAGGTCTGGCCGACCTGGGCCAGCGGGTCGCGCAGCCGGATGCCCCGTCCGGTCAGCCGCGCCACCCCGTCGGCCAGCCGCTCCCGCACCTCCCGGATATGCGCCTCCGACTCCGGGATGATCGGGAGCGCCAGCGCCTCCTTCACCTCCAGCCCGGGATCGCCGCACAGCTTCCAGGCCTGCCGGAACGAGGCCCTCGCCTCTTCGGTCAGGCCCTGCTGGCGGAGCGCCATCCCGGCACCGGCGAAGGAGGCCGGATCGGCCGGACGGACATGGGCCGCCCGGCGGAACTGGGCCAGCGCCTCCCGGAACCGGCCCTGCTCGATCAGCGCATTGCCCAGATTGACCAGGGCCGGCGCGTGGTCGGGCCGAATCGCCACGGCCATGCCCGCCGCCGCCGCGGCCTCGGCGATCCGGCCGCGCTCGTGGAGCGCATTGCCCAGGTTGCACCAGGTCTCGGGATCGCCGGGCCTCAGGGCAAGGGCCTGTCGATAGGCCCGGATCGCCTCCTCGAAGCGGCCGAGGCCGGTCAGGGCATTGCCCAGGTTGAACCAGGCTTCCACGAAGCCCGGCTCCAGGACGGTCGCGCGCCGGTAGGCGCCCAGCGCCTCCTCCGTCCGCGCGAGGCGCCGCAGCGCCATGCCGAGGTCGCACCAGCCGTCGGCGTCGTCGGGTGCCAGGACAAGGGTCCTGCGGTAGCAGCCCGCCGCCTCCTCGACGCGTCCCTGATCCTCCAGCGCGGTGCCCAATGCACGGTGGAGCGAGGCCACCGACCCGTCCAGGGCCAGGGCTTGGCGGTAAAGCGCCTCGGCCTCGCCGGGCCTTCCGTCGGTCTGGTGCCGGCGGGCCACCGCCGCAAGCTGTTCGAGCATGGCCTTCACCCTCCCCGCCGGGGTTGCGCAGGACCGGAGGTGCGCGTCATGGTCGTGCCGGCGGGTGCGGCACCGTCGCGGTCCGCTTGACCCCCGGGGCCGGTCGCGTCATCTTCCCCGTACGGGACTGATCCGAAGGAAGCAGCATGAGCTACGAACAGGTCGAGCAGGCTTGGCAGCTGAGCGAAGCCGCCCGGGACATCGCCGGGACCCTGGGCGCCGATCCCGGCCCGGCGGATTACTGGACCGGGTTCTTCAGCGGTTCCGACCAAGTGGACGTGGAGCGTACGCTTCGCGAGGGCGGCGACCCGCCCAGCCGGATCTTCCTGAAGTCGCCGTACGGCCTGCGCTGGCGGCCGGAGGAGAAGGACTGGATCCCCTTCCGCCACGGACCCGTCGAGCCGTTGCCGGTGTAGCGCCACGCCGCCTCAGGCCCGTCTGGCGTCCTGCCAGCTCGGCTGGTCGAGGAAACGGTCCTCGTGCTTCATCACCGCGTCGGCCAGTTTCAGGGCCTGGTAGTATTCGCCCCGCTGCACGAGCGAGCGTATCGACTCCAGCGTTTCCTTGATCGCCGGGACCGTCGTCGCCTCATGGAAGTCGTCGACGAAGCCTTCCAGCGTCTCGAGCAGCGGCGGCCGTTCCTGGTCGGTCGCCATGTATGAATTCTGGATCATGAAATAGATCCGCCGTGCCGGGGTCGACGCGGACTGCGGCGGCATGATGTGCTTTTCCGTCAGGAACGAGACGTTGTTCAGGAAGATCAGAGTGCAGCGGCCATCGGCCTGGATCAGGGCCCCGTTGACGACGATGCGTTCTTCCGGTGCCAGGCGAATCTTCAACGACACTGCGGATACCCGTATGGAAGTGGTGCGGTCGACGAGCACAGTAGCATTTCGCGCACGCGGGCACAGCAGTTAGGTGCCCGAATTCGACCGGGCGCCGAAGGGCGCCCGATCCAGTTCAACCTTAACGAAATATTAACGATCCGTCGGACCTTACCGGAGCTGGAGCAGTTCGGTCAGCATCTGGTCGGCGGTGCTGATGATCTTGGTGCCGGCCGAGTAGGCCCGCTGGGTCACGATCATGCGCGAGAACTCGTCGGCCAGGTCCACGTTGGAGGCTTCCAGGGAGGATGTCGCGATCTTGCCCGCCCCGGCGGAGCCGGCCTCGCGCAGGTTGTAGGCGCCGCTCTGGCTGGTCTGGATATAGACGTTGCCGCTGCGCTCCTGCAGGCCGTTGGGGTTCGTGAAGGTGGCGACCGGCACCCGCGCCAGGTTTTGGGTCAGGCCGTTGCTGAAGCTGGCGACCACGTTGCCGTCGGCGTCGATCGAGATGCCGGTCCGCAGCCCGAGTTCGGCGCCGTCCTGGTTGATCGTGCCGACGCTGTAGTCCGACGCGGACTGGGTGAAGCCCGTGATGTCGATCGTGATGTCCTGGGTGGCGTCGGAGTTGTTGGCCCAGTCGATGTCGGTCAGGTTCAGCTGCAGGTTGCCATCCGGGTCGCCGGCCGGGTCGAGCACCATGTCGGTCGGGTTGGCCGCCTGGGTGGCAACGGCGTCGATCTTGCCGTTGGTCCCGAACACAAGGGTCATGGACGTGGTCGGGGTCGCCAGCGTGCCGCCGGCCGGGTCGCTGATGTCGAGGGTCCAGGTGTTCGCGGTGGTGGTCGCCGTGAAGTCGAGCGCCAGCTGCTGCGCTTGGCCGAGCGAGTCGTAGACGGTCATGCTGCGGCTGAAGTGCGGGCCGGCCAGCGCGGTGTTCTGGCGCGCGTCCAGGTTCAGCACCACGTCCGCCTGGGTGGTCTGCTTGGTCCGGCCGGACTCGAAGCCGACGCTGACCGGGGTGAGGCTGGCCACGTCGGCGGTGGCGTTCACCAGTTCGCCGTCGTCGCCGATCTCCCAGCCCATCAGGTAGTAGCCGTTGGAATTCCGCAGGAAGCCGTTCTCGTCCTCCGAGAAGGAGCCGGCGCGGGTATAGAGCGTCTCCTGCGTGCTGCTGCCGTTCGGGCTCGCCTGGACCACGAAGAAGCCCGAGCCGGAGATCGCGACGTCGGTGGACGACGCGCTCTGCTGCAGGATGCCCTGCTGGTTGACCGTCTGCTCGGTCGAGGCGCGCACGCCGCCGGGCGAGTACACCGTGCTGCGGCTGGCCTGGGTGACCAGGCTGGAGAAGGCCGCCTCGTTCCGCTTGTAGCCGACGGTGTTCACGTTGGAGATGTTGTTGGCGATCATGCTCATCGACTGGCTCTGCGCGCTCAGGGCGGAAACGCCGGTGAAGAGGGATCCGAACAGGCTCATGATACTCTCCTTGGTCTTTGCGGCGGCCTGCTACGCCTGGGCGGAGGCCGGAAGGGAATGGGTCGGGCGAAGGGCTGGGCAGGCGGTGGGTCAGGCGGCCGCGGCGGCCGGCTGGCGGGCGGAAACCACGTCCTCCATCCTGATCGGCACGTTGCCCATCAGCAGGGTGGTGTTGCCGTTGCCCGACTCGATGCCGGAAACGCGGCCGTAGACGGAGGTCTTGGCGGTAAGCATCTTGCCGTCGGCGTTGGGCGCCACCACCGAGAGGGTGTAGTTGCCGGCGGGCGCCGCGGAGCCGTCGTTCTTCTTGCCGTCCCAGGTCAGTTCCTGGCGGCTGGCCGAGCGCGACCCCTCGAGGGTCCGGACCACGACGCCCTTCTCGTTCTTGATCTGTATCCTCGTGGAGGTGGCGGTCTCGGGCAGGGTGTAGGACATCCTGGCCGTGCTCCCGTCGAACGTGAAGGCGCTGCCGCTGGCCTCGACATCGAGCCCGATGAACCCGAGCGACGCCTGGGTCTGGTTGTTGGTCTGCATGGTCAGCAGCTTCTCCAGCTTGTCGTTCTGGCTGATCTGCTGCTCGACCTGGCTGAACTGCACCAGCTGGTTGGTGAACTCGGTCGACTCCATCGGCGACAGCGGGTCCTGGTTCTGCATCTGGGTGGTCAGCAGCTTGAGGAAGCTGTCATAGTCCTGGGTCAGCTTGGCGCGGGAGGCCTCGGTCTTCGTGGTGGCCGCGGCAGTCGTCTGGGCCGCGGTCTGGGCGGTGCTGTTGATCGTCGTCATGGTCGTTCTCCTGCTCGCGCTCAGATGCGGATGTCGAGACGGCTGCGGCTGGCGCCGCCGGGCTTGTACTGGGTCGCGGTGGCGGCCGCTAAACTGAGATCTTCCTCGATCCCGCCGAAATTCCTGCCCCGGTGGTCGGCCGGCTGGGTGTAGCCGGCGAACTGGCGCTGGTTGCCTCCCTGTCCCTTCAGGTCGAAGCTCAGGCTGCCCGCGTCGGTCCGCAGGCCGGCGTCGGCCAGGGCGCGCTCCAGCGTGCGCTGGTCCTTCTGGAGCATCTCCAGGGTCTCCGGACGTTCTGCCCGGATCGAGGCCTTCACCCGGCCGTCGGCCCCGAAGTCCAGCTTGACCTCGACGTTGCCCAACTCGACCGGCTTCAGGTTGATCACCATCTGGTCGATCCGGCCTGCCGCCGCCTTGCCGATCTGGACCGAGACCTGCTCGGCCGGCGTATGGGGCATCGGGCTCCGGGCATGGCCGAGGGCGGTGCGGTCCACCGCCTCGCTCTCCGCCGGGCCGCGGCCGGGAGCCTGAACCGCCAGGGCGGGATCGGCCTCCGGCTCCGCCGGCGCGGCATTGCCGTTGCCGGCGGCGGCGAGGACCTCTTCGAAGCTGCCGGCGTCCTTGGCGCCGCGTTCCCCGACCAGGCGGCCGCCGTCGGCCGGGTTCGCCGCGGGGCCGGTGACCGGGCCGGCGACCGGGCGGGCTTCCGCGGCATCCGCCGTCTCGGTGTCGGCGGCAGCGGAGGGCGCGGCGTCGGGAACGCTGCCGGCGTGCTGCTGGGCGGCCCGCTCGTGGCGGTCGGCCTGGCGCGCCGCCTGGCGGCTGCCGTGCCCGTCGCCCTGGTCCGCGTCTTCGGACATCGGGTCGCCGCCGGCCGGGTCGTCCGACGCCGTCGCGGCGGCGATCCCGGCGCCGTCCGCCGTGGTTGCGTCCAGCGGAGCTTCCGCGGTCTCCGGCCGGTTCGCGGCCGGGGTGGCCGGGACGACCTGGGCGGCCGGGCGCTCAGCCTGCGGCTGCGGCTGCGGCTGCGACACCATTGTTTCGCGGGCGGGCGGTGCGGCCGTCTCCGGCTGGCGCTCCGTCCTTGCCGGCTGCTGCGCGGCCGGGTCGCGGGGTGCCGGGGTGCGAACCACCTGGACCGTGGCCGGCGCCTCGGCGTCGACGCCGCCAATGGCGCCGGCTTCCAGCGGGGCGGTCCTGCCGCGGTCCTGCTCCGGCTTCGGCTGCACGGCCTCGGCTTGGGGCTGCGCCCTCGTCTCGGCCTGCGGCGCGGGGTGGGCGCCGGCCTGGAGTCTGGCCTTTCCTTCCTCGACCAGCTTCGCCAGGACCTCCTCGTCCAGCGGCGCGTCGCCCTCCTGGGCACCCGCGTCCGCCGCCGCGGCATTCTCGTCGGCGTCCCGGCCGTCCTGGCCCGGCAGCGGCGCCATGCCCTTGACGGGGGCTTCGGGGCGCTGGGCCGGTGGCATGGGGAACATGCCGGGCAGGGCGGGCGGCAGCGGATCGGTGCCGGACGCATCCGCCGGGGGAGCCGGGACGCCGGCGGCGGCGGAGAGACCGCCGGTCGCGGCGCCGGCCTCGGCCGGCAGCTGCTGCTGCGGCACCACCAGGTTGGAGAACAGGCCCGGCGCGATCAGGTTGAGCAGGCCGTCCGGCACGGTGCCGGCATCCTGGTCGGTCGTGCCGGCCTCTTCCACGGTGGCCCCGGCTTCCGGGGGAAGCTGCGGGGCGGCGGCTTGGGGAGTCATGAAGTTGGCGACCAGGGCGAGGAAGCCGCCGTCCGCGGTCCCGCCGGCCGCGGGAGCCGCGGCGGTCGCGCCGGCGCTCCCGGTTGATGCCGCCTGGGGCATCGTTATGGTCTGGGTGATCTCCACGGCATCCTCGCTGGCTGTACGGGATCCAGTAAAGCAAGCCGCGGGCCAAACGTTAGAGATTTGAAATTACTCGATATTCCAGCGGGTAGGCAATTGCCGGCCGGGGTGCCTCGGGAAGATTTTGCCCGGTACCCGGCAGGGCCTTCCCGGTGGAAACGACGGCGGGCGGGACGCCGCCCGGCATCCCGCCCGCCTGGCCCGGAAGCGTCGAGGCCCCGGGACCGTTCACAGCGTCGTGTTGACGGCGACCGAGAGCGCCTGCGGCGCCCTACCGGTCGGGTACCGGGCGCTCGGCTTGCCGTAGCCCGCGACCGAGTGCTGCTGCCGGTTCTGCTTGGTCACGTCCACGACCATGTCGATCACCCGCTTGGTGGCCTCCTCGGCGGTCTTCAGCGCTGCCAGGTTGGCCTCCGCGATAGCGTTCAGCCGGTTCCACAGCGACTCCAGGCGCTGCCGGAGCGCCAAGTCGACGCCGGCCACTACCGCCTTGTTGTGCTTAAGCACCTTGAGCTGGTGGTCCAGCCGGCCGGCCAGCGCGGTCTTCGCGTCGCCCAGCCCGGCGACCTCCTCCAGCCGGCTGGCCTTCACCGCCTCCGTCTCCCGCTCCAGCAGGGTGGCATAGGCTTCCATCGTCTCGCAGGTCTGGCAAACCGCGGTCGCTGCTTCCATGATTCAAACCTCCTGCATCTTCAGCATGGCCTGCTTCACCTGGTCGGCGATGCCGAGCTGGCCGCTCTGCGTGATCATCTTGCCGTACTCGTTGATCATCAGGCCGCGGAACATCTCCTCGCCGTTGCCGCCGCCGAAATATCCGTCGGTCTCGATGCCCTGCCACATCTGGCTTAGCATCTGGGACACGAACTGCGCCTCGAACTCGCCGGCGGCCTTGGCGACCGCCTTGTCGTCCGCCCCGGCCCGGGGGCGGCCCACGGGAGCAGGGTTCGTCAGGCCGCCGGTCGCCAGGCCCGCGGAGGCGAGGGCCGGAGGGGTCAGGGTGCCGTCCATCACATCACCTCGATTTCGGCCTGCAGCGCGCCGGCCGCCTTGATCGACTGCAGGATGCTGATCATGTCGCGGGGGCCGATGCCCAGGGCGTTCAGGCTCTCGACCAGTTCCTGCAGGCTGACGCCGTTGGACATGATCGCCAGCCGGTTGTTCGACTGCTCGTCGACCTGGATGTTGGTCTGCGGGGTCACCACGGTCTGGCCGGCGGCCAGGGGATTGGGCTGGGACACCTGCGGGGTTTCCGTGATGCGGATGGTCAGGTTGCCCTGGGCGATCGCCACCGTGCTGATCCGGACGTTCTCGCCCATCACGATCACGCCCGACTTCTCGTCGATCACCACGCGGGCCGGCTGGTCGGGGGTGACGCGGAGCTGCTCGATCTCCGTCATCAGGCCGACGATGTCGCCGCGCCGCATCTGGGGCACCGTCACGACCACGGCGGACGGGTCGGTCGCCCGCGCCGTGTTCGCCCCGTACACCCCGTTGATCGCCTGGGCGACCCGCTGCGCGGTGGTGAAGTCGGGGTTGCGCAGCGACAGCCGCAGGACAGGCAGTTCCGCCAGGGAGAACTCGATCTCCCGCTCGACGATGGCGCCGGCGGAGATCCGGCCCGAGGTCGGCACGCCGCGGGTGACCGAGGCGCCCTGGCCGGCCGCGCTGAAGCCGCTGACCGCCAGCGGCCCCTGGGCCACCGCGTAGACCTCGCCGTCGGCGCCCAGCATCGGGGTGACCAGCAGGGTCCCGCCGAGCAGGCTCTTGGCGTCGCCGAGCGCCGACACGACGGCGTCGATCCGGCTGCCCTGGGCCGCGAAGGCGGGCAGGGTGCCGGTCACCATCACCGCGGCGACGTTGCGGGTCTTCATGGACTGCCCGCGGGTATTGACGCCCAGCCGCTCCAGCATGCCGATCAGGCTCTGCTCGGTGAAGGGCGAGTTGTTGAGGCTGTCGCCGGTGCCGTTCAGCCCGACCACCAGGCCGTAGCCGATCAGCATGTTCTCGCGCACCCCCTCGACGTCGACGATGTCCTTGATGCGCGAGTTGGCCAGGGCCGGGCCGGCGACCGCCACGACGACGGCCGCGATGCCCAGCGCCAGGACGGCGCGGGCCGCATGCCGGAGACGGGCCCGGAGCGGCGTCCGAGTCGCGGCTTCTTGGAGGGGGAACGGGGTCATGGCGGGTCGGCTCCTCTACTGGCGTCCCATTGCCTAGCGAATTGCGTGCCAGTCTCCGGAAACCCGCGCCGGCGCCGGAAGCGGCCCGGCCGCCGGACGGCCGCGCGGCAAGGAGTGCCGGTCCGTCCCGGCAATTCCTGCCGACCTCCGCCTCTGTGACCAGGCAATGCCCGTTAACCGGGTATTAACGCAGATCCGGTCACTCTTGGAAATCGGTATTGGAGCATTTGGTGCCATGAAAGTCGAAGGTCCCGGTTCCCTGCGCAACAGCGGTGCGGCGAAACGCACCGGCCGTTCCGACGGCAGCCTGGCGAGCGCCTTCGCCCGCGCGCTGCACGGCACCGACGACGCGGCGGCTTCGGGAGTCAACGGCGCCCAGGCGGCCGGTGCGGTCAACCCGCTCCTTAACCTCCAGGAGGTGGAGGATTCGACCAGCGGCCCGTCTAAAGCGAAGGCCCGGGCGGAGGAGCTGCTGGACCGGCTGGACGAGATCAGGCACGCCCTGCTGTCGGGCGGCCTGCCGGAGTCGAAACTGAACGCCCTCCAACAGGTGGCCCAAAGCCACCGCGCGGAAGTCGACGATCCCCGTTTGGTGGAGATTTTGGACGAAATCGACCTTAGGGCGCAGGTCGAGCTTGCCAAGCTGTCGCCCAGAGGGTAGCTCATCCCCCCAGGATTTCGCCGCTTTTCCAAAGGCTTGTATCCGGTCGAGAAGCCCATCCGCGACGGTTGCGGTCGGGCTTGCCGATCCATATACTCCGCGCCGTTTCGGCAGCCATCCGGTTTGGGTGTTAGAGGATGTCGTCACCGTTTCCGCCGCCTGACTATAGGCCGTCCGAGGACGAGCCTTTCATGAACCCTCAGATGACGGAGTATTTCCGTCGGAAGCTGCTGAAGTGGCGTTCGGAGCTCCTCCACGAGTCGGAGGAGACGCTGCAAAGCCTACAGGAAGGCGGGCTCCAGGAAGCCGACATCGCCGACCGGGCTTCGCTCGAGACCGACCGTTCGCTTGAGCTGCGGACCCGCGACCGCGAGCGCAAGCTGATCTCCAAGATCGACGCCGCGCTGGAGCGGATCGAGGACGGAAGCTACGGCTACTGCGAGGAAACCGGGGAGCCGATCAGCATCCGGCGGCTGGAGGCGCGTCCCATCGCGACGCTCAGCCTGGAAGCCCAGGAAAGGCATGAACGGCTGGAACGTACCCACCGTGACGATTAGCCGCCCGGTCCGCCGCCTCGTCGTATCCGTCCTGGCGCTCGCCGCATCGTGCCTGCCGGCCCTGGCCCAGGCGCCGGGCCAGGGGCGCGAGAGCGCCGTGCTGGAAGGCGTCAACATGGCGGTCGTGATGCCGGTCGACCTGGCCTCCAGCGCCGCCAACGCCGAATGCGGGCTGACCGAGCAGCTGGTCAACGATTCCATCCAGCTCACCGTCCAGTCCGCCGGCCTGCGGACCGAACTGCTGTCGCAGGCCCAGCCCTTCACCACGGTGACCCCGGGCGTCTACCTGATCCCGACGATCGCGACGCTGCGGGACAGCTCGTCCCTGTGCGTGACCTGGCTGAGCCTGAAGGCCCAGTCGGCGCATACCCTGACGCTTCCCTCGACCCAGCAGCGCAAGACGGTCCAGGTGCTCTACTGGGACCGCGGCATGCTGCTGAGCACGCCGCGCGGCAGCCATGCCGGCGCGGTCGCCGCCGGCCTCCGCCAGCTCGCCGCCGACTTCGGGGAGCAGTGGCGGCGCGACCAGCGCTGAGCGGGGGTCCCGGATGCCGACCGGCCGGGCGGACCGGATCAAGTTCGCCCGTCAACAAATCGTGGTCTAGACTGTTGGATCCAGACCATCGATCCGCTGCTCCGGAAGCTCCCATGACGTTCCGTTCGATCTACCAGCATGGCTTTGCGCGCGTCGCCTCCTGCACCATGAGGTGCTCGCTCGCCGATCCCGCCGGCAACGCCGAAGCCGTCCTGCGCGTCGCCCGGACATGCCACGACCGCTCGGCGGCGCTGGCGCTGTTCCCTGAACTGGCGCTGTCCGGCTACGCGATCGACGACCTGTTCCACCAGGACTCCCTGCTGGACGCGGTGGAGCGCGCGGTCGAAACCGTGGTCGCCGGGTCCAAGGACCTGCTGCCGCTCCTGCTGGTCGGGGCGCCGCTGCGCCACGCCGGGCGCGTCTACAACTGCGGGCTCGCGATCCATCGCGGCCGCCTGCTGGGCGTCGTTCCCAAGATCCACCTGCCCAATTACCGGGAATTCTACGAGAAGCGGTACTTCGCGTCGGGCGCCGGCACCGGGGGCGGCGAGATCCGGATCGCCGACCAGAACGTGCCGTTCGGCCCCGACCTGCTCTTCGCCGCGGAGGACCTGCAAGGATTCACCGTCCATGTGGAGGTCTGCGAGGACCTGTGGGTGCCGGTGCCGCCCAGCTCCGCGGGCGCCCTGGCCGGGGCCACCGTGCTGGCGAACCTGTCGGCCAGCAACATCACGATCGGCAAGGCCGACACCCGCCGCCTGCTGTGCCAGTCCCAGTCCGAGCGGTGCATCGCGGCCTATCTCTATTCCGCCGCGGGGGCGGGCGAATCGACCACCGACCTCGCCTGGGACGGCCAGACCTCGATCTACGAGAACGGTAGCGTCCTGACCGAGACCGACCGCTTCCCGACCGGCGACCAGATCGCCGTGGCCGACATCGACCTGGACCGCATCCGCCAGGAGCGGACGCGGATGGGCAGCTTCGACGACAACCGCCGCTACCAGGACGTCATCGGCGCCGATTTCCGCACGGTTCGGTTCCATCTGGACCCGCCCCGGGCCGATATCGGGCTTGAACGCCGGGTCGAGCGCTTCCCCTTCGTGCCGGCCGACCCGGCGCGGCTGGAGCAGGACTGCTACGAGGCCTACAACATCCAGGTCGCCGGCTTGGTCCAGCGGCTGCGCGCGATCGGCACCGAGCATCCGGTGATCGGCGTTTCCGGCGGCCTCGACTCGACGCACGCCCTGATCGTGGTCGCCCGCGCCATGGATCAGCTCGGACTGCCCCGGTCCAGCATCCTGGCCTATACCATGCCGGGCTTCGCGACCAGCGACCACACCAAGGGCAACGCGGTCCGGCTGATGGAGTCGCTCGGCGTCACCTGGCGCGAGCTCGACATCCGCCCGGCGGCCCGGCAGATGCTGTCCGACATGAAGCACCCGTTCGCCGGGGGCGAGCCGGTCTACGACGTGACCTTCGAGAACGTCCAGGCGGGCCTGCGCACCGACTACCTGTTCCGGCTGGCCAACCAGAACAACGGCATCGTCGTCGGCACCGGCGACCTGTCGGAACTCGCCCTGGGCTGGTGCACCTACGGCGTCGGCGACCAGATGGCGCACTACAACGTCAATTCGGGCGTGCCCAAGACCCTGATCCAGCACCTGATCCGCTGGGTCAGCGCGTCCGGCCAGTTCGAATCGGACGTGTCGGCGACCCTGGACGCGATCCTCGGGACCGAGATCTCGCCCGAGCTGGTGCCGGTCGAGCCCGGCCAGACGCCGCAGAGCACGGAGGCCAAGGTCGGCCCTTACGAGCTTCAGGACTTCAACCTGTACTACACGCTCCGCTTCGGCTACCGGCCGGCCAAGATCGCCTTCCTGGCCCTGCATGCCTGGAGCGACGCGGAGCGGGGCGCGTGGCCCCCGGGTTTCCCGCCGGAGCGGCGCCGCAGCTACGAGCTGCCCCAGATCCGGCAATGGCTGGAGGTCTTCGTCCGCCGCTTCTTCGGCTTCAGCCAGTTCAAGCGGTCGGCCATGCCCAACGGGCCCAAGGTGAGCGGCGGCGGGTCGCTGTCGCCGCGCGGCGACTGGCGGGCGCCGTCGGACTCGACCGCCCGCACCTGGCTCGACGACCTGGAGCGCAACGTTCCCCGGTCATAAGCGGAAGGACTGCGGTCCGGAACAATCCGATAGGGTGACAATCTCAACGGCAACCGCCATGATCCCCCGACATATCGGACCGGCAGGAACGGGTCCGACAAGTCTGCATAGTAGAGAGGGGACTGCCGTGAGCTTCATGACAAGAAAAAGCCGCCTGGCGATCGGGGCGATGCTCGGAGCGATCGCGCTCGGCACCACCGTCGCCATGGCCCAGGCGCCGGCCTTCTTCCGCATCGGGACGGGCGGCACCGCGGGAACCTACTATCCCGTGGGCGGCCTGATCGCCAACACGATCTCGGCGACCGGCGGCGGCGTGCCCGGACTGGTGGCGACCGCCGTGTCGTCCAACGGCTCCGTCGCCAACATCAGCGCCGTCAACGGCGGCTCGCTCGAGTCGGGCTTCTCGCAGTCCGACGTGGCCTACTGGGCCTATACCGGCACCGGCCTGTTCGAAGGCAAGGGCAAGATCGAGAACCTGCGCGCCATCGCCACCCTGTATCCCGAGACGATCCACCTCGTCGCGACCAAGGATTCCGGCATCAAGTCGGTCGCGGACCTCAAGGGCAAGCGGGTGTCGCTGGACGAGCCCGGGTCGGGCACGCTGGTCGATGCGCGGATCGTGCTCGGCGCCTACGGGCTGACCGAGAAGGACGTGAAGGCCGAGTATCTCAAGCCCGGCCCCGCGGGCGACCGCCTGCGCGACGGTGCGCTGGACGCCTATTTCTTCGTCGGCGGCTACCCGACCGGCGCCATTTCGGAACTCGCGACCTCCAGCGGCATCACGCTGGTGCCGATCGCCGGCCCGCAGGCCGACAAGCTGCTGTCCGAGTACCAGTTCTTCTCCAAGGACACGGTGCCCGCCGGGACCTACCGCGACGTTCCGGAAACCCAGACCATCTCGGTCAACGCCCAGTGGGTGACCAGCGCCAAGCAGCCGGAGGAACTGGTCTACAACATCGTCAAGGCGATGTGGAGCGACAGCGCCCGCGCCGCCCTGGACGCCGGCCATGCCAAGGGCAAGCTGATCACCCTGGAGAATGCGACCAACGGCATCGCGATCCCGCTGCATCCGGGTGCCGAGAAGTTCTACCGCGAGAAGGGCGTGCTGAAGCAGTAACCGCCCCGGACCCCGCCCTCGCCCTCATTCTCGTAGGGGGAGGGCGGGGGTCCGTCCTGTTGGGATCCAATCGAAATCATGATTCTGGAATACCGATGAGCGACCCGTCGCGCGAACAGCCGCACCTCACCAAGTCCTCGCTCGAACTCGACCCGGAAAAGGCGAAGGAGCTTGAGGAGAAATTCGACAGCGAGATCCGCTTCCGTCCGCTGGCGCCCGCCGCCGGCTGGCTGGTCGGCGGGCTTCTCGTGGCGCTGTCGCTGTTCCATTACTACACGGCGGGCTTCGGGCTGCTGTCGGAGATGGCCCACCGCGGCATCCATCTCTCCTTCGTGCTGGGACTGGTGTTCCTGGTCTTTCCGTTCTCCAAGCGGGGTTACGACCAGCCGGCCCGCGGCACGGCCCTGCGTCCGCTCGGCATCTCGCTGCCGGATTGGGCGCTCGCCGTCGGCGCGGTGGTCGCCGTGCTGCACGTTCCGCTGATACCCCTGGACGACCTGGCTTTCCGGGTCGGCAACCCGACCACGACCGACGTGGTGCTGGGCGGACTCCTGATCGTCGTCCTGCTGGAGGCGACCCGCCGCTCGGTCGGCTGGCCCTTGCCGATCATAGCGTTGCTGTTCATGGGCTACGCGATCTGGGGACCGTCGATGCCCGGCATCCTGGTCCATCCCGGCGCCAGCTTTTCCCAACTCGTCGACCACCTGTACCTGACGACCCAGGGCATCTACGGCATAGCGCTGGGCGTGGTCGCGACCTACGTCTTCCACTTCGTGCTGTTCGGCGTGCTCGCCACCCGCATCGGCCTGGGCCAGCTTTTCCTCGACTGCGCCGCGTGGGTCGCGGGACGCTATGCCGGCGGCCCGGCCAAGGTGTCGATCTTCGGGTCCGCCCTGTTCGGCATGATCTCCGGCTCGTCGGTCGCCAACACGGTCACCGTCGGCTCCCTGACCATCCCGGCGATGATCCGGTTGGGCTACAAGCCGCATTTCGCCGGCGCCGTCGAGGCGACCGCGTCCACCGGCGGCCAGACCACCCCGCCGATCATGGGGGCCGCCGCCTTCCTGATGATCGAGTTCCTGGGGCTGCCCTACACCACGATCATCATCGCGGCGATCGTCCCGGCCTTCATGCATTTCTTCGGCGTGCTGGTCCAGGTCCATTTCGAGGCGAAGCGTACCGGCCTGCGGGGCCTCCGCCCCGACGAGATGCCGGACGTCAAGGCGGCGCTCAAGCGGGACTGGCCGACCGTGATTCCGCTGATCGTCCTGGTCGGCATCCTGCTGGCCGGCTACACCCCTTACCTGGCGGCGTTCTGGGGCATCACGCTGTGCATCGCGGTCGGGCTGCTGAACCCGCGCAACCGCATGAGCATCCCGGACCTGGTGATCGACCTGCGCGACGGGGCCAAGTACGCGCTCGCCGTGGGCGCCGCGGCGGCGACGGTCGGGATCATCGTCGGCGTGGTCACCCTGACCGGCGTCGGCTTCAAGATCTCCTTCATCGTCACCTCCACCGCCGCCGAGATGGCCGGCTGGGTCGGGGCATTCCTGCCGGCGGGCTGGACGGCACCGCAGACGCTGACCCTGCTGTTCACCCTGATCATGACCGGCATCGTCTGCATCCTGATGGGCTGCGGCATCCCGACTACCGCCAACTACATCATCATGGCCACCATCGCCGCACCGACGCTGGGACTGCTCGGCGTGGCGCCGATCGTGGCCCATTTCTTCGTCTTCTATTACGGCGTGCTCGCCGACATCACGCCGCCGGTGGCGCTGGCGGCCTATGCCGCCGCGGGCATGGCGGGGGCCGATCCGTTCAAGACCGGCAACACGGCCTTCCGACTGGGGCTGGGCAAGGCGCTGGTGCCCTTCGTCTTCGTGTTCTCGCCGTCCCTGCTGCTGGTCGCCCCCGGCTTTACCTGGACCGACTTCATCATCGCCTTCGTCGGGTGCATCGTCGGCATCACCTGCCTGGGTGCGGCCCTGGCCGGCTGGATGTTCACGACGGCCCGGATGTGGGAACGGTTGCTGCTGGCCCTGGCGGCGATCCTGCTGGTCGCGCCGGAACTCTATTCCACGCTCGCGGGCCTCGTGCTCCTGGCACCGGTGCTGGTGCGGCAGATCACCACCTGGCGGGCGGAGGCGCCGGCAGCGGTTTGAGCACGCAGCCGATGACATGACCAAAGGGCTAATCTATAAGGCGTAGACAGCCCTTATAAATTCGTCGCGAGTTGGTCATGGAAATCGGCGTGCTGCCCTCTTGCGACCGTTTCGGGAGCATGTTAATCGTAGCTGTGGATGCGGCAGGTTCGTCTTGTCGCTCCATTTCCGGGGCCCGCGTAGCAAAATGCGCGGGCTTCCGTGTTTCTGATCGTTGACGATGCATTTCATCGTCTATCTGGATGAATTCGGCCATGATGGCCGCTACATCAGACGCACCGATCCCCACCATAATGCCAGTCCGGTATTCGGTTTCGCCGGTTTTGCCATGCCGGTGCCTCGCGTCCGGAGCTTTGCGACCTGGTTCTTTCAGCTCAAATGCAGGCTTCTGGCCTTGGAAATAGAAAAAGCAGGCGGTCATCCCGCCAAATGGGAGAAGAAAGGAGCTTCTTTATATACAACTCGGAATGTAAAGAATTATCCGGAGCTCCGAAAAGCTACGGGGCGTATTTTGAACAAAATCCGATCAGACGGTGGTTTCATTTTTTACTATGGATTGGAGAAGTATGATCCGCAAAAAGGTCACGACCCGAAATCCCTTTATCAGGTAACCCTCACTAAGTCATTGAGGAGGATAGATAGTTTCATTCTGGGGGATTCCAGTACCTTTCTCCTCCTGCTGGACGAGCATCAAAACCGCGCCGAGCTTGTCGAAGCAACCTCGAAAACGATGTTCGGCGAGGATGGCGTAAAGTGCTTGATAGAGCCGCCAATCCAAGCGGAAAGTCATCTTTATCAGACGCTGCAGTGTGCGGACTGGATCTGTGGACTGGTCGGCCGGCTTGGTGCGTTTCGCGTCAGACCTGACGAATACAGGGACTTCGAATGGGCTGAAAAGTATTTCGGCAATCGGGTGGACTCGGTCGCACGATCAAGCGTAATCCTCAAGAACAAACGTTCCGCGTCCGGGACTCTGGCCGAGCAAGTCACCCTGACGGAAGTCGCGGTCTTGGCATTGCCTCCTGAGTCCGCAGGGAGCGAGGAGGCAACTGCGATGGGGCAAACGGACCCGACCCGGGAAGGCCATCGGAATTCGGTGCTTCAGGCAGAGTCCGTCGAACCAAGCCCCCCGCCGGGGTGTTCTCCCTTGCAAGGCATCTAGACCCTGCATGAGGAGAGCGCCCGTGGCGGAAGTCACCGACAATCAAGCGGATAACCGGTACGAGATGGACGTGAAGGGCACCGTTGCCTTCATGGACTACCGGCTGAAGGACGATGTCATCGCCCTCGTCCATACCGAAGTGCCCGAGTCCCTGTCCGGACAGGGCGTCGGATCGAAGCTGGTCAGCGGCGTGCTGGACGACGTCCGGCGCCGCGGCTTGAAGGTTGAGCCGTACTGCACCTTCGTGAAAAGTTACGTCGAGCGTCATCCGGAATACCAGGATCTCGTCCTGCCGATCCGCTAAGCACCGCCGTCAGACGAAAAAAAGATCAAGGGAGGAATACATGACGGATGGAACAGCCAGCCGCCGCATCGGCATGCCTGCGCCCGGACCCGACCGGGACACGGAATTCCTCAAGGACGTCCTCGACGGGCTGGGCCGGCCGGCCAAGGCTCTGCCGGCCAAGCATTTCTACGACCAGCGGGGATCGCGGCTCTTCGACCGGATCTGCGAACTGGAGGAATATTACCCGACCCGTACCGAGACGGCCATCCTCGCCCGCTACGCCGGAGACATCGCCGGGAAAGTGGATCGCGGCGTCACGCTGCTGGAACTTGGCAGCGGGTCGAGCGTCAAGGTGCGCCTGCTGCTCGACGTGCTGGACGAGCCTGCCGCCTACATTCCGGTCGACATCTCCGGCGCGCACCTGGAAGCGTCGGCCGCCCGGCTGGCGGCCGACTACCCGGACATCTCGGTGAAGCCGATCCATGCCGACTACAGCCAGGCTTTCCCCCTTTCGGTGAAGGGCGGAGCGGAGCGTACCCTGGCGTTCTTTCCCGGATCGACCATCGGCAACTTCTCGCCGGAGGAGGCACGGTCCTTCCTGGCACGCCTGGGGCGGCAACTCGGCGCGGGCGGCCGTCTGCTGGTCGGCGTCGACCTTAAGAAGGACGTCGGACGGCTGGAGGCCGCCTACAACGACGCGGCCGGAGTGACGGCGGCGTTCAACCTGAACCTGCTGGAGCGGATCAACCGCGAACTGGACGGCACGTTCGACCTCACGGCCTTCGCCCATCGCGCCTTCTACGACAGGGATCTCGGCCGGATCGAGATGCACCTGGAGAGCCTCAAGCCCCAGACCGCCCTGGTCGCGGGGGTCCCCTTCCGATTCCAGGCGGGCGAGACCATCCATACCGAGGTTTCGCACAAATACACGGTGGAGGAGTTCCGGGACTTGGCGCGCGATGCCGGATGGCGGGCCGACGAGACCTGGACGGACGGCGACCACCTGTTCAGCATTCACCTGCTGACCTTCCAGGAGCCGCCGACCCGCTTCCGCCGGGCTCCGGAGGCGTAGCGACCGAAGGCGCTTCAGCCTTCCTGCCGCGGTTCGGGTCCGCGGGTCGTGTCCCGCCCGGCCACCGCCTCGAGGGATACGGGAGCCATGGTGCGGGCGGATTCGTACAGCGCCTCCATCAGGACATGATCCTGCACCCCCTCCTGGCCGGGCGTCCGCGGCATCCGGTTCTCCTTGACGCAGGAGGCCATGTGGTCGATCTCGAGCGCGAACTGGTTCTGCTGCGGCAGGCGCACCCGCTCGACGATCTCCGCCTTGCCGCCCCGATGCGCCACCTGCATCTGCTGGCCCTCGTATGCGAAGGCGTTCTCCAGGTCGATCCAGCCCTTCTCCAGCCGTACCCGCAGGTCCTTGCTCTCGTGGGCGCCGTAGCTGGTCGTGCAGTTGGCGATCGTCCCGGAGGGGAAGCGCAGCATGAAGGAGACGGTTTCCTCTATCTCGCGGTAGCGCGGGTCGCCTTCCGGGTTGAAGATCCGGGCGAAGACCTCGATCGGCTCCTCCCCGGTGATGGCGCGCGCCGTGTTCAGGCAGTAGAGGCCGATGTCCGGCAGCGCGCCGCCGCCGGCCAGCGCCTTGCTGAAGCGCCACTGGTCGCCGGGTCCCATCACCTGGGTGTTGGTCGCCTCGATGAACCGTGCGGCGCCCATGTCGCCGGAGCGAACCCGCTGGATGGTTTCGCGGTTGTAGGGCTCGTACTGGCAGCGATAGGCCACCATCAGCTTGACGCCGGCCCGTTCGCAGGCGGCGACCATGTCTCGCGCCTCGGCCGAGTTGTTGGCCATCGGCTTCTCGCACATGACGTGCTTCCCGGCCTTCGCGGCGCGCAGCACGTATTCGCGGTGGAGCCCGTTGGGCAGCACGACATAGACCACCTGGACCCGGGGGTTCTCGGCGATCCGGTCGAAATCCGCGTAGTCGTACACCGCCTGGTCGGGAATGCCGTACTGGGAGGCCACCAGTTTGGCCTTCTCAGGCGACCCCGAGACCAGAGCCACCGGCCGCGCCCGCTTGCATTCGGCGAAGGCGGGCAGGAGCTGCTCCAGGGACAGGCGGCCGAGCCCGACGATCGCGAACCCGATGCGCTGATCCGGCGGCAGGGGTGCCGGCGGCGGCGGGGAGGGCCGGTCGGCCTCGCCGCGCCAGTTGGGGAAGGTCACCTTGCCGCCTTCCACCTTGCCGGTGTCGAGCGGCGTCGGGCCGGGTACCGCCGGGCCGCCGGCCGCCAGGGCGGGGCCGGCGACGGCGGACAGCAGGCCGACGGAGCCGGTCCTGATCAGGCTGCGGCGGGAGAGGAATGGAAGGTCGAACGACATCGGCGTGCGCTGGCCCTTGAGTCCCGTGGATGGATCAGATTACCCCGATCACCAGCAGCACGATGATCACGATCAGCGGGACGCCCATCATCCAAAGAATTCCACCCTTGAGCATTGCCGGTCTCCTGTCGTCTTCCGTGAAAGTTCTTGTATTCGAGGAAGTTCAACAGACGCGGCGGTCATTCGTCACGCGTGAGAGCCGGCATCGCCTTCGTTGTTGCCGCCCGATCGTAGGTCGGCGTTCGCCCGTCAGGGCGAACGCCGACACCCCGCACCAACGGTCCTGCCATGCTGTCGGCGTCGGCCTGCGGCCGAGGTCGACCTACGGTCATAGGGAATGTCTACACAGTTCCGTACACAGGAGCAGCACTCGGCCTTTCGATGCGCTCGACTGAAGCGCATGGAGCGATGGGCTCCCGTAGTCCGGCCGTCATCGGCGAAGGGACATTGAAAAGCGCTTTCCGCCGTGGCTGCACCACGGCGGAAAGCGCTCCTTGATTCCATTTGCCTTTCAGGGCCATTCGTCAGAACGGCATGATGATGTCGAAGATCTGCTGGCCGTAGCGGGGCTGCTGGACGTCGGTGATCTGGCCGCGGCCGCCGTAGGAAATGCGGGCCTCGGCGATCTTCTCGTAGCTGATCGAGTTGGCCGAGCTGATGTCCTCCGGCCGGATCACGCCGGCCAGCAGCAGCTCGCGGACCTCGAAATTGACCCGGACCTCCTGGCGGCCCTGGAGCACCAGGTTGCCGTTGGGCAGCACGTCGGTGATCAGCGCCGCGACCTGAAGGGTGATCGTCTCACGGCGGTTGATCTGGCCGGTGCCCTTGTTGCTGGTGTCGCTGGTCAGGCCCAGCAGGTTCTCGCGCCCGCCCGGATCGTACTGGGTCGAGTTGCCCTCCAGCTTGCCTTCCAGCAGCGCCTTGGCGGCGCTGGTGCCGGGCAGGACCTTGTTCAGGTCGAAGCCGAAGATCTCCGGCATGCCGGCGTTCTCGCTGTTGGCCCGGGTCCGGGTGGTCTGGTTGTTCATCTGGGCCTGATCGTTGATGTTGATCGTCACGGTCAGGATGTCGCCGACCCGGCTCGCCCGCTGGTCCTTGAAGAAGGCCCGGGCGCCCGAGCGCCACAGCGAGTTGGCTTCGCGAACGCCGGTCTGCGGCGCCGGCATCGGCAGGCTGACCGGGACGAAGCCGGGGGCGCGGTTCGGGTTCTCGATGTGCGACAGGGCCGGCGCGCTGCCGACTTCGGACAGGCGGCTCGTGGCGTTGCAGGCGGAGAGCGAAGCGGCGGCGGCGGCGATCAGGGCGATGCGGGCGAAGGTCGACATGGCGGTATTCCTTGGGGGCCGGATGTCTCGGCCGGAAATCGGTTCAGGAAATCAGTTCAGGACGGCGGCGCCGGGCCGGGTGACGGAGACCTGGTTGGGACCGACCACGACCGCCTCGACGGTGCGGTTGCTCATGGTGTTGACGACGCGGATCACCGCCCCGTCGGATCCACCCTCCAGCGCCTTGCCCTGGGCGGTCAGCATCATCGACTTGTGCTGCAGCACCATGGTGACCAGCGCGCCCTTGGCGACGACCTGCGGCTGCTGCAGGTCGCGGGCCCGGACCGGGGTGTTGGCGGAGATCTGCCTGCGCGGGGTCCGGCCGACCAGCTCGTCGGCGTCGCGGAGCAGTTCGGCGCCGATCCGGTTCATCCGCACCTCGGTGTAGCCGATGTCGGAAGCCGTGATGACTTCGCCCGGCTTGATCCGGCGGGTCAGGACCGGGACCTCGACGATGGCGGCGGCGCGGCCGGAGATCGCTGTGCGGCTCTGCTCCGGTCCTTCGGCGGGTGCCACCACGACCGCGCTGAAGCGGCCCTGGATCTGGTCGTAGGTCACGGATTCGAGCTTGAGCGTCGCCGGCTGGCCGCTCGGCAGGTGCAGTTCCAGCAGCTTGTTGTCCAGGTCGATGTCGAGGCGGTCGGCTTCCGACCGGCCGGCCAGTTCCTGCGCCACCGCGTCGCGGACCCGTTCGGCGTCCACGACCGTGCTGCCGCGGGTCAGCACCACCCGGTCGTACTGGCTGGCCGGGCGCCAGCCCAGCTGGTGGTAGGAGGCGAGCCGGACCAGGAAGCCGGCGTCGTAGGTGGCGCGGCGGCCTGGCGCCGGGGCGCGGCCGACCGGCTGCCCGGCCTTGTCGCCGACGTCGTCGAACAGGTCGCCCAGGAGGACGGTGTCGCCCTCGATGGTGGCGTCGGTGCGCAGGGTCGCGGCATCGGCCGACAGGGCGGCGGCGAAGGACAGCGCTGCGGAGAGGGAGGCGGACAGGGCGATCAGGGAGAGCTTGTTCATCTATCGGTCCTCCGCTCAGCGCAGCTGGCTGGTGGTGTTCATCATCTGGTCGGTCGTGCTGATCACCTTCGAGTTCATCTCGTAGGCGCGCTGCGCGGTGATCAGGTTGGTGATCTCGGCCACGATGTTGACGTTGCTGGTCTCCAGGGCGCCCTGGACCAGCCGGCCGTAGCCGGGGGCCGAGGGGTTGCCGGGGACGGCGTCGCCCGACGCCGGGGTCGCCAGCAGCAGGTTGCTGCCGATCGCCTCCAGGCCGGCCTCGTTGGGGAACACGGCGAGCTGGATCTGGCCGACCACCTGGGGCTGGATCTGGCCGTCCAGCTTGACCTGCACCTCGCCGCTGCCGTTGACCGTGATGTCCACGGCGTCGGCCGGGACGACGATGCCGGGCTGCACGGTGTAGCCATCGGCTGTCACCACGGTGCCCTCGGCGTTGATCTGGAACGAGCCGGCCCGGGTATAGGCGGTTTCGCCGTCGGGCAGGGTGATCTGGAAGTAGCCCTGGCCGTTGACCGCCAGGTCCAGCGCGTTGTCGGTGACCGACAGGTTGCCCTGCTCGTTGATCCGGTAGACGGCGGCGGCCTTGACGCCCGCGCCGATCTGGACGCCCGAGGGGACGATCGTGCCGGCGTCCGACGAGGTCGAGCCGACCCGGCGCTGGTTCTGGTACAGCAGGTCCTGGAACTCGGCGCGCTGGCGCTTGAAGCCGGTCGTCGTCATGTTCGCGATGTTGTTCGAGATCGTCTCGACGTTCAGCTGCTGGGCCAGCATGCCGGTGGTGCCGATGCTCAGGCTACGCATGGTTGGTTCCTCTTCTCTCAGGGGTAGCCGGGGCTTCAGCTCAGCCGGGACAGCTTGGTGATGGCGTTGCGCTGCCGTTCGTGCTCGGCTTCGATCATTTTCTGGTTGACCGCGTACTGGCGCGAAATCTCGATCATCTGGGTCATCTCGACGACGGACTGGACGTTGGACTCCTCGACCGCGCCCTGGACGACCTTGGTCTCGGGGGCCGGCAGTGGCGGCTCGTCGGTGGTGAAGATCCCGCCGCCCAGCTCGGTCATGAACTGCTCGCGCTCGAACCGGACCAGCTTGATGCGGCCGATCTGGCCCTGGTCGGACGAGACGGTGCCGTCCGCCGCGATGGTGATCGGACCGGAATTCTGCGGGACCGTCATCGGCAGGTCCTGCTCGTTCAGCACCGGCAGGCCGTTGGTGTCGACGATCTGGCGGTCCAGGTCGAGCTGCAGGCGGCCGTTGCGGGTGAACCGCTGGCCGTCGCGCGTCTCGACGGTCAGGTAGCCGTCGCCCTGGAGCGCCACGTCGAGGGGGTTGCCGGTCGAGCTGATCGGGCCGACCGCGGTGTTCCGCAGGACGCCGTAGTCCTGCACCATGGAGATCTTCTCGACCGGGGTGGCCGCCGGCTTCGCCAGGTATTCCAGGAACATCATGCGCTGGTTCTTGTAGGCCGGCGTCGTCATGTTGGCGAGGTTGTTGGCGACCACGTCCATCTGCCGGCGCAGCGCGTCCTGACGCGACAGGGCGATGTAGATGGGGTTTTCCATGTCCGACGCTCTCGTTCCTGGTTGCTGACCCGGCGCCGTCCGCCGTGCCGCGATATCCTTTGCATCCCGCGTGCCAGACCCGGAAACCGCGGGAATGCCTGGGTCCGGGCGCCTCCGACGCTCCGGGGCAGGGATTGCCCGGCATAAATTGCCGGTGCCGGGCGGGGCGCGGGGCAAAGGGTGCCGGTGCGGCGCGTCGGCCGGCCGGGCCATCCGCCGGGGGCTTGGCGGAAGATTGCGGAGAATTATACTTAAAGATTTCTGAACGGGGAGCTGGTCCGCGTCTTGCAGAACGGCAGTAGCGCTTAATAAAGCCGGGTAGCTTCAACGACTTGTTAACTATCCCGAGCTAAGTGTTTACCTAGTTTTTCGCACGCGCGGCGATCGCAGGGAGCCCAGTGATTATGGCGGGTGCAACCCACGAGGAAGATGAGGGGGCAGGCGGCGAAGCGCCGGCACGCAAGAAGTTCAGCGGCAAGAAGCTGGTGCTGTTCGTCATATTGCCGCTGCTTCTCGTCCTGGGCGGAGGGGCCGCCGCGTTCTTCGCCGGCGTCTTCAGCCCCGCCGAACCCGCCGCCGAGGAAGGCCACGGCGAGGCGGCGCCCGCCGACGACGGCCATGGCGCGCCGAAGGACGACGGGCATGGCGGAGGGCACGGCGCGCCGGGCGGCGGCGGTGTGTTCTTCAACGTGCCGGACCTGGTGGTCAACCTGAACAGCACCGGGCGGCGTCCCAGCTTCCTCAAGATCAGCATCAGCATAGAGGTCGGCCGGCCGGAGGATGTGCCGGAAATCGAGAAGGTCATGCCGCGTATCGTCGACAATTTCCAAGTCTACCTCCGCGAACTGCGGCTTGAGGACCTGCGCGGTTCCGCCGGGATCTACCGGCTGCGCGAGGAGCTGCTGATGCGCGTCGGCGTCGCCGCCCAGCCGGTGCAGGTCAAGGACGTCCTGTTCCGCGAAATGCTGATCCAGTGAGCCGGGGGAGCATGGCATGAGCGACCTTAAGCTGGACGGGCTGAGCGACGAGGAGCGGCTGGCCGCCGAATGGGCGGCGCTGGCCGACGAGGGCAGCGACGGCGGCGGCGGCGACGTGGGCGGCGGGACTTCGACCCGCGTGCTCAACCAGGACGAGATCGACAGCCTGCTGGGCTTCGACAGCGACGGCTCGGGCGACGGCGACAATTCCGGCCTGATGGCGCTGGTCAACAGCGCGCTGGTCAACTACGAGCGCCTGCCCATGCTGGAGGTGGTGTTCGACCGCCTCGTCCGCATGATGTCCACGTCGCTCCGCAACTTCACCTCCGACAACGTGGAGGTCAGCCTCGACCAGATCTCCTCGGTCCGGTTCGGCGACTATCTCAACTCCATCCCGCTGCCGGCCATGCTGTCCGTCTTCAAGGCGGAGGAGTGGGACAATTACGGCCTGATGGTGGTGGACAGCGCGCTGATCTACTCCATCGTCGACGTGCTGCTGGGCGGACGGCGCGGCACCGCCGCGATGCGCATCGAGGGCCGTCCCTACACCACGATCGAGCGCAACCTGGTCGAGCGCATGGTCCATGTCGTGCTCAGCGACCTGTCCGCCGCCTTCGACCCGCTGTCGCCGGTGACTTTCCGGTTCGACCGGCTGGAGACCAACCCGCGCTTCGCGACCATCGCCCGGCCGGCCAACGCCGCCGTGCTCGCCAAGCTGCGCATCGACATGGAAGACCGCGGCGGCCGGCTGGAACTGCTGATCCCCTACGCGACGCTGGAACCGGTGCGCGAGCTTCTGCTTCAGATGTTCATGGGCGAGAAGTTCGGCCGGGACTCGATCTGGGAAACCCACCTGGCGAGCGAGCTGTGGATGACCGAGGTCCAGATCAGCGCCGTCCTGGACGAGATCACGGTGCAGCTCTACGACGTGCTGAACTGGAAGGTCGGCACCCGCATCCTGCTCAACGCCACGCCCGACGACACGATCGAGCTGCGCTGCGGCGACGTGCCCATGTTCGACGGCCGGATGGGGCGCAAGGGCGGCCATATCGCGGTCCGGATCGAACGCGAGGCCCCGCGCGAGGAGGATACCCGGAGATGACCGTCACGCTGCCCCTCATCCTGGACGTCCTCATCGTCGTGCTGCTGTCGGCGACCATCGGCTTCGCCATCGTGCTGAACCGCCGGCTGACCCGCCTGCGCGACAGCAAGGACGAGCTGGACGCGCTGGTGAAGGGCTTCGCCGACGCCGCCGGCCGGGCCGAGACCAGCGTCGCCGGGATGAAGGACACGGCGGCCAAGGTCGCCGAGACCCTTCAGAAGTCGATCGACCGGGCCCAGACCCTGCGCGACGAGCTGCAGTTCATGATCGAGGCCGCCGACAGCCTGGCGAGCCGCCTGGAAGGGTCGGTCGGCAGCCACACCCTGCGCGCCGCGACCGGCCCCGCTCCCGCCGCGATCAAGGCGGGGGCCGCGCCGAAGCCGTCCGCGGCGGCATCGCAGCAGCCGTCCGCCGGTCCCGCGCGTCCGGCCAGGGCCGAAGCGCCCGCGCGCCGCCCGCCGCCGCCCGGCCCGGCGAACGCGGCGCAGCATCCGCCCTTTCAGCATGCCGCGCCGGCCGCCCATCCGGAGCCGCCGCCACCGCCACCGCCACCATCCCCGGCGCCGCCGCAGGAGGCCCGCTCGCGGGCCGAGCGCGAACTGCTGCGCGCCCTCGAAAACCTGCGCTAGCAGCGCGCCAGATCCAGCGTCGAGCCGACCGCCATGTCCAAACCCAAACGCCCCGCCAAGACCCCCGCTCCGGCCAAGCCGTCCCGCGCTCCCGCCGGAGCGGCGGCCCCCGTCGCGACGCTGAGCCTGCCGTCCCGCTTCCGGCCGCGCCTGCTGCCGCTCACCATCTTCGTCGCGGTCCTGATGCTGGGAGTCCGGGTCGGCGACATCTGGCTGGCGATCGGCGGCGGCATGCGCGACCCGATCGCCGTCGTCCAGGCCCGGGAGCCCGTAGCGAAGGCCGAGGTTGCCCAGGCCCCGGCCGCCGCTCCCCCGGTTCCGGCGCCGCAGCCTGCGCTGGCTCCGCCGCCGCCGCTGCGGACCGTGACCGCCTCGACCGGCGAGGGCGACGGGCAGGGCTTCGGCAATGTCCAGGCCGAGGCGTTCCAGCGGCTGACCGAACGGCGGGAGGAGCTGGACCGGCGCGCCCGCGAGCTCGACCAGCGCGAGGCCCTGCTCACCGCGGCGCAGCAGCGGATCGACCAGAAGGTGGCGGAGCTGACCGACCTGCGGACCAACATCGAGGGGCTGCTCCGCCAGGTCGACGAGAAGCAGGCGGCCCAGCTCGAAAGCCTGGTCAAGATCTACGAGACCATGAAGCCCAAGGATGCCGCCCGGATCTTCGAGGCGCTCGACATGCCGGTGCTGCTCGACGTGATGGAGCGCATGAAGGAGGCCAAGAGCGCCCCGATCCTCGCGGCGATGGACCCGCTGAAGGCCAAGGAGGTCACGACATCGCTCGCCGACCGCAGCGCCCTGCCCACCATACCCCAATAGTCGACCCCCGAAGACCGTCCCCCGGGATCGGTCCCGCAGGCCGGCCCAACGAGAAGGCGAAGATGACCACCGCTCCTTTCGGCTCGACCCCGCCGCTCCACCAGCGTCTCGCGCTGGCGCGCGATGAAATCCGCCAGCCCTTCGCCCGGGAGGAGGTGGCCGGGATCGTGACCGCCGTTCTGACCTCCATGGAGGGCGACGTCTCCGCCGCCGACCTGAAGCTCTACGGCGAGCTGGAGGCGCTGGCGCGCTACATCCAGCACGCCAAGCGCGAGATCGCGGCGATCCGGCCGGACGACATCGGCAGCGAGCACATCGCCAGCGCCACCGACGAACTGGACGCCGTGGTCGGCGCCACCGAGGACGCGACCAACCGGATCATGGATTCCTGCGACGTGATCGGCGCCATCGCCGGCAAGGTCGATCCGGAGAACGGCGCCGCGTTGACCGCCGCCGTCACCGCCATCTTCGAGGCCTGCAACTTCCAGGACATTACCGGGCAGCGCATCACCAAGGTGGTCCGCACGCTCAAGCATATCGAGGGCAGGATCGACGTGCTGATCCAGGCCCTGGGCGACGAGGTCCAGAAGACCCACCGGAACGCCGCCGCGGCGGCCGACCCGGGCGACGAGTCCTCGCTGCTGAACGGCCCCCAGCTTCCGGGCAACGCGATCGATCAGAGCGAGATCGACAAGTTGCTCGCCAGCTTCGACTGAACCGACATGACAACCCGGCTGGGGGCGGCACTGGCGGCCGCGATTCTGCTCGCCGCCGGGTTGTCCGGAGGCTCCGGTCCGGTCGCGGCGCAGCAGCCCGCCCCCGCGGGTTCCGGCCCGGCGGCCGCCGAGGCGGTGGTCCGGGTCCGCGCGGGCGTGCATCCCGACCGCAACCGGCTGGTGTTCGACTGGCCGGGAGCGGTCGACTATTCCGTCGCCCGGCGGGGCGATACCGTCCAGATCACCTTCTCCAGGCCGGGGCAGGCCGATTTCTCGCGGCTTCAGCGAGTCCGCCTGCGCAACGTGCCGACGGTCGGGCAGGCGGCCGTCGACGGCCGGCTGGTCGTGCAGGTCAGCATCCCGCCCGGCAGCGAGGTCAAGGATTTCCGCACCGGGGCCGGCGGCGTTGCCCTCGACATCGTCGATCCGCCCCGCCGGGAAGCCGCCGCGCCGGCCACGCCCGCGGCCCCCACGCCCGCGGCGACGCCGGCCCCCGCCCAGCCCGCCGCTCCGGTGCCGGCCAAAGCTCCGGCTCCGGCTCCAGCTCCAGCCGCCCCGGTGAAATCGGAACGACCGCCGGCACCGCTGCCCCAGCCGCAGGCTGCGGCTCCGGCTTCCCGCGCGGTGCCGGAGCCGCCGCCGCCCTCGACGGCCCCGCTCCAGCCCGTTGCGGCGCAGCCGCTGTCCCCGGGCGGCGCCGAGACCTGGCGCGGCACCGTGACGGTGGAGGCGCAGGAGCCCGCGGCGGCGGCCGTCTATGTCCGCGCCGGCTATCTCTACGCCGTGTTCGGAAGGCCGCTGGACCTGGAGGGCCGCGTCAGGGTGGATGCCCTGATTCCCGGGCTCGGCGGGCCGGAGACGGTGCCGATGCGGGGCGCCACCGCCTTCCGCATGGCCGTGCCCGACGGGCTGGAGCCGACCGTGTCGCGCGACGGCAATACCTGGCGGATCGCGCTGGCCCAGCGTGCCGCCACCCGGCCCGAAGGGTTGCCGGTCGATGCCCAGCGCGATTTCCCGCTCGGCGCCCGGCTGGTGGTCGGCGTGCCCGACGCCCGGCAGGTGATCCAGATGAACGACCCGGTGGCGGGGGACCAGCTCCTGCTGGTGCCGCTGCCCAATCCGGGGCAGGCCGTGGTCGAGCCGCACGGGTTCGCCCAGCTCCGCCTGTTGCCGGCCGCGCAGGGCATCGTGGTGCAGCCGCTGGAGGATACGGTCGCGGTCCGGCCGATCCGCGACGGCGTCGAGGTGACCACCGCCGGCGGCCTGATGCTGTCGCCGCCCGGCGACCTGGTCGGCGTCTCGCCGACCCGCCTGAGCGGACGGGGCCGCGAGGTCCAGTCTCCGACCGGGCTGTTCGACCTGGCGGGATGGAAGCGCGGCCCCAGCGGCGACTTCAACAAGCTGCGCCAGGAGGTCCAGAGGGCGGTCGTCACGGCGCCCGAGGCCGAACGCGACCGGGCCCGCATGGACCTCGCGCATTTCTACTTCGCCCACGGCTACGCCGCGGAGAGCCTAGGCCTGCTGGGATTGCTCGCGGGCAACCAGCCCGACCTGGAGACCCGTCCCGAGTTCCTGGCGATCCGCGGCGCCGCCCGGCTGCTCTACGGGGACCCGCAGTCGGCTGCCGACGATCTCGCCAACCCGGCGCTCGACGGCAAGGAGGAGGCGATCCTGTGGCGAGCCGCGGTGGCGGCGGAGCGGGGCGACTGGCCGGCGGCGGCGCGCGACTTCGACCGCGCCCGTGCCCAGCTCGACGGCTATCCGGATCCGTTCTTCACCAAGCTGGCTGCCCTGGCGGTGGACGCCCGCATCCGCACCGGCGACCGGACCGGCGCCGCCCGCCTGCTGGATACCCTGGCGCAGCGGACCGGCGGGAATTTCGAGCGCAGGCCGGCCGGGCAGTTCCGGCGCGCCCAGCTCCAGCAGCTCGCCGGCGACAAGGACGGTGCCGCGGCCTCCTTCCTCGCGGCGGCAAGCGGCACCGACCGGCTCTACCGGACCCGGGCCGAGCTGGCCCTGGTCGATATCGAGCTGGAGCAGGGCAAGCTGACGCCGGCCGACGCGGCGGCGCGGCTGGAGCGCCTGCGCTTCGCCTGGCGCGGCGACGACCTGGAGCTGGACATCCTCCAGCGCCTGGGCGAGACCTACATGAAGGCGAACAACTACGCCGAGGGCTTCAACACGATCCGGCAGGCCGTCGCCCTGTTCCCCGAAAGCCCGCGGGCCGCCGAACTGTCCCGCGGACTGTCCGACAGCTTCGCCAACCTGTTCATCAAGGACGGTGCTGCGGCGCTCCCGCCGGTCGAGGCGCTTGGGCTGTACGACCAGTTCAAGGACCTCGCCCCCGAGGGGCCGCGCGGCGACCTGGTGGTCCGCATGCTGGCCGAGCGGATGGTCGAGATCGACCTGCTCGGGCGCGCCGGGGACCTGCTCCAGGCCCAGGTCGCGGGCAAGCTCCAGGGGGCGGAGAAGGGCGAGGTGGGCGCCCGGCTGGCCGAGATCAGGCTTCAGGACGGCAGGCCCGACCAAGCCCTGTCGGCGCTCGACCAGTCCGAGGTTCCCGACCTGTCCGCGGAGATGGTGGCCCGGCGGCGCGTGCTGCGCGCCCGCGCCCTGGCCGAGCTGAAGCGCTACGGCGAGGCGGTGGCGCTCCTGAAGGAGGACTCCAGCCAGTCGGCGGAACTGATGCGGGTGGATATCGCATGGCGCGGCGCCCAGTGGGCCGAGGCGGCGGCCGGTCTCGCCAAGGTGATCGGTCCGCCGCCACCGGCCGGCACGCCGCTTTCCAAGGACAAGGCCGACCTGGTGCTGAACCAGGCGGTGGCCCTGTCCCTGGCCGGCGACAGCGCCGGGCTCGACCGGCTGCGCGGCCAGTTCACCGCGGCCATGGACGGGACGCCCCACGCCGACACCTTCCGCGTGCTGGCCCGTCCGGGGCAGTCCGGCGGTCTGGTCGACCTGGCCTCGATCCAGTCCCGCGTCAAGGAAGTCGGGACCTTCCAGAAGTTCCTCTCCGGCCGCCAGGGCGGGCAGGCGGTGAATTGACGGAACGGACGCCGCCCGGGTCCTGTTGAGTTCTCCCGACTGAACGAGATCCGGAGAAGCCGACCGTGTCAGACCATGATCAGAACAGCAGGAACGACGAAACGGAACGGCTGAGGTTCCGCCCCGGCCAGCCTGTGCAGACCGACGCCGACGGCATCAAGGCCGGGCAGGCGGCCGGCCCGGGCAGCCCGACCGCCGCCGCATCGAGCAGCGGCGGTTCCGGCGATCATGTGGCCCCGGAGCAGAAGGGCGCCAATCCGGTCGCCGGCGGCACCGAGCGGGCGGATGCCGCTGGCGACGCCGAAAGCAAGGCGGCCGAAGGGGATGGCGGGCCGCGCGGGGAACCCGCCACCTCCTGACCGCCCAACTGCTCACCGAACGGGCCGATCGGAAGGACCGGATCAGGACTTGCCGGACTTCCGGTCGATATCCTCGACGGTGACGTCCTGGCGGCGGACGGTGCCGCTCACGGTGGCCTCGCGCTCACCCGACTGCTTGGTCAGGGCGACCTCCTCGACCACGTGGGCCTGCTTGGAGACGACCGGCTTCTCCTTGATCTCGGTCATCTCGACGGTCCGGTCCTGGAACGCCTTGTCCGCATCCTCGGGCTTCAGGACCCGGTCGGCCTTGGTGCGCTCGACATCGACGGTTTCCTCGTGCAGGGTCACCGACTCCTGGACCTCGCGCTCGCTGACGGAAACCTCCAGGCGCTTGCCGCCGGTCGTCCGGGCCTTGCCGACTTCCAGCTCTTCCTCGATCACCTGGGCCTTCTCGGTTTCCGAGCCGCCGATCTTCTCCAGCAGGGCCTCCGGGGTCAGGACCTCGAAGCGGCGCATGGTGCTGAGAGCCTTGTCGGCCTTGTCGTCGGTGGTTTCGGCGACGACGAGCGCACCGCCCTTTTCGACGGCTTCGCCGTAGCTCTTTGCCCGGTCCTCTTCATAGCCGGCGTCGACCAGGCGGCTGGAAATCTTGGATACCGCGACCCCCTGCAGGATTTCCACCGCCTTCTTGTCGAAGCCGGCCTTGGTCAGTTCGCCAAGAACCTTGCTGGCGACGTCGCGGCTCTCGAAGAGTCCGATGACGGAAGTGGTCATGAGAAATTCCCTCGCGATGATGTGCTGTGATTGTCTTCGGGCGGCGGGACTGGCCGGTGGCCGGCCGTCCTCGCACATGCAAACAAACATGCTGCACTGCACGGGGTTCCTGAATTTATCTGCCAGGGTCAAAGTTTTATTATTCGTGTACAATAAAGAGTGAGAATAATATTAAGTCTCTTTCGGATGGATGACGACATCCGCACTCCGTGGGATGATTAGCCATCACGATCGGGGACGGCTGATTCTTTGTGATATTTGTAAATCAGAAGCTTCCGTACATTTTCCTTTATTCCGACGGGTCGATCTTTATGGAAACCGACCTCCGGCGATCGACGCCGCCGGATTTCTAGGAAATCGTCCCGAAGCTCTGGACCAGCGTGCCGGAGATCAGGTGCCAGCCGTCCACCAGGACGAAGAAGATGATCTTGAACGGCATGGCGACCGCCGCCGGGGGCAGCATCATCATGCCCATCGACATCAGGATCGAGGCGACCACCATGTCGATGATCAGGAACGGCAGGAACAGCAGGAAGCCGATCTCGAAGCCCCGGCGCAGTTCGGAGATCATGAAGGCGGGGATCAGCACCTGGAGCGGCGTGTCCTCGGGCGTGCGGATCTCGCCGACCTTGGCGATGTCGGCGAACAGGATCAGGTCCGCCTCGCGCACGTGCCGCATCATGAAGGCGTGGAACGGCTTCACCGATTGGTCGAACGCCTCCATCTCGTCGATCTCGTTGGCGATCAGGGGGGCGATGCCGTTCGTGTAGGCCTCGTCCATGGTCGGAGCCATGATGAAGGCGGTCAGGAACAGGGCCAGGCTGATCATCACCGAGTTCGGCGGGGTCTGCTGGATGCCCATGGCGGTGCGCAGGAACGACAGCACCACGACGATCCGGACGAACGCGGTCACCATGACCAGGATGCTGGGGGCAAGCGACAGAACCGTCAGCAGGGCGAAAAGCTGGATGATCTGGGACGTGCTGGATCCGCCCGCCCGGTTCAGGTCCAGGCTGAAGCTCTGGGCCAGGGCCGGGGACGCCGCCAGCCATGCGCCAAGTCCCGCGGCGACGGCCAGCCCCGCGACGACCGCTCCCGCGGGAGTCCCCATCCTGAAGGTCGGCATCCTCATGGCACGGTGCTCCCGGCTTCCGCCGCGGGCCGGATGCCGCTTTCCAGGACGAGGTCGGCGTTCATCCCGAGCAGCACCAGATGCTCGACGCCGTCGCGCCGGACCAGCACCAGCTTCCGGCGGGCGTCGATCTGCGCCACCTCGACGATGCCGAGCCGCCGCTCGCGGCCGGGACGGGGCGCTGCGGCTCCGCCATAGCCGAACCGTCTCATGACCCAGGCCGCGACGACGATCAGGCCCAGCACGAACACGAGGGCCAGGGCGAAGCGCAGATAGGTTTCCATCTCCATGTCGGTGGGTTCCAGGACTGTCGGGAGGCTATTCGCCGGTCGGGCCGCGCGGCGGCGGCTCCGGCTTGCGGCCATAGGCCAGCGAGGCGCGGTTGCGGGTCGCGACCCGTTCCAGCTCGATAGAGGTGTCGGCCCGGACCTTGTCGCAGGCGGCCGAGAGCCCGTTGAGGTCTTCCACCAGGGCCAGGAGCCTGGGCAGCAGCGCCCGGGCCGCTTCCGGAGGCCGGGTCTCCAGGGCGGCGCAGATGGCGGCGATCCGGTCGTCCAGTCCGGCCAGGTCGATCACGCCGCCGCCGCTCAGCGCCACCTGCGCATCGGCCACCGCCAGCACGATCCCCTCCAGCTCCCGCTCGATCGCCTGCATGTCCGCGGCATCCGGAAGGGTCGGGGCCGGTGGGTGCCCGGTCATGGCTGGCCTCCGCAGGGCGGCAGCTTGCCGTTCGCCCGATAGATGTAGGCGAGGATCTCGGCCACCGCGACCAGGGCGTCGGCAGGGATCTCCGAATCGAGCTGGACCACCGACAGCAACTCGGCGAGATCGGCGTCCTCGCGCACCTTCACGCCGGAGGCGAACGCCATTTCCAGGATCTGCTCCGCGACATGCCCCTGTCCGCTGGCCACCACGCGCGGCAGGGACGGGCCGTCCAGTTCGTACTGGAGAGCCACGGCGATGGGGCGGCGCGGCTTGGCGTGCCGGCTGCGGGAACGGCCCGCGTCTGAGGGGTCCGGATAGGCCACGGAGGTCTCGACCAGGTTTTGCGACATTGCCCGCTTGCGCGGGCCGGCCGTCACCCTAATCCGGTCATGCTTAACCAAATCTGAAGGAGGGCGCGGCAATCTTGACCCGGCAGGAATTGCCGCAGTGCCGGCCGCCACCGGCCTGCGACGGGACGATCCTCGGGAATCCGGGGCTTCCGGCGTTGGCTCGCGACTTGCTTGGGGGATGGGGGCGGCCGGAGTTCGGTCGGGCCGCCGCCGCGGCGTTAACGGCAAATTAACGCGGGCGGGCAATTCTGGAACCTTGCGTTGCAAAGGGTGGTGGCACCATGGATCTGGGCAATACGGGGCTCTTCAAGCTCATGAAGGGCAAGCTGGACTGGCTGACCGAGCGCCAGCAGGTGCTCGCCCAGAACATCGCCAATGCCGACACGCCGCGCTACCGCCCGAGCGACCTGACCGGGTTCACCTTCGACAACGCGCTCAGCCAGACCCGCCAGCTGGCTCCCCGGATGACGGCGGTCGGCCACATGTCCGGTTCGGTCGCGGCGCGCGGCAACGATGTCCGCGAGGACCGGCCGAAGAGCAATTTCGAAGTCGCGCCGGACGGCAACTCGGTGGTGCTGGAGGAGCAGATGAGCAAGGTCGCCGACACCGGCATGACCTACCAGCTCGTCACGAACCTGTACCGCAAGCATGTCGGGCTGATGCGCACGGCCATCGGCCGCGGCGGCGTCTGACTGCTGAAACCCGACGCCAGGAGGAGGACAACACATGGATCTGCGCGACAGCCTGAACGTCGCCGCCGCCGGCATGAAGGTCCAGGGGGCCCGCATCAAGGTCATCGCCGAGAACATGGCCAACGCCAACTCGACGGCCGAGACGCCCAACGACCTGCCGTACCGGCGCAAGGTCATCACCTTCGAGAACGCGCTCGACCGCGAGATGGGCGTCGAGACCGTGCGGGTGCGCAAGATCGACAAGGACCGCAGCGACTTCCAGAGGCGCTACGACCCGACCCACCCGAGCGCCAATGCCGAAGGCTACGTCCTGTTCCCCAACGTCAACACGCTGGTCGAGACCAACGACATGCGCGAGGCGCAGCGGAGCTACGAGGCCAACCTGAGCGTCATCGAGGCGTCCAAGACGCTGCTGATGCGCACCATCGAGATCCTGCGCGGCTGACCCGCGCGGCTGAACCGCCCTTGTCCGGAGCCTGAACCATGGTCGCCACCGTCGCCAACGCCGTCAACGCCTATGCCAAGATGGCAGCCACCGGCACCACGCCCGGCATGGCGCCGCGCGACGCCGGCCCGTCCTTCGCGACGTTCGTCCGCGAGGCGGCGGAGACCGGCATCGGGCAGCTTCACCGGAGCGAGCAGGTCAGCGCCGCCGCGGTCGTCGGCAAGGCCGACCTGACCGAGGTCATCACCGCGGTGACCAACGCCGAGCTGACGCTGCAGACGGCGACCAGCGTGCGGGACAAGGTGGTGCAGGCCTACCAGGAAATCCTGCGGATGCCGATCTGAGCCTTCCCCGAAGCCGAAGCCGAAGCCGGTGCCTGGCCCATGAACGAGACCGACGTGATGGAGGTCGTCCGCGAATCGATCGTCGTGACGCTGAAGATCGGCGGCCCGATCATGGTCCTGACGCTGGTCGTCGGGCTCGTGATCTCCCTGTTCCAGGCCTTGACGCAGATCCAGGAAATGACGCTGACCTTCGTGCCCAAGGTGGTCCTCGTGTTCGGCGTCCTGCTGCTGCTGATGCCCTACATGCTGTCGACCCTGATCACCTTCACCCAGCAGCTGGCCGACCGGATCATCGGCATGGGAGCCACATGATCCCATGCCGATGGAGCTGCTGAGCCTGAACGAGGCGCTGACCGGACAGATCTACGCCTTCATCGTGATTTTCTCGCGGATCGGCACCGCCTTCATGCTGCTGCCGGGTTTCGGCGACGCCTACGTCTCCGCCCGCATCCGGCTGCTCCTGGCGCTTGCCATCACCCTGGTGGTCCAGCCGATCCTGATGCCCATGCTGCCGCCGGTCCCCGCGGGCGCCCTGGGATTGACCGTGCTGATCGTGAAGGAGGGCTTCATCGGGGTCTTCCTCGGCACCGTCACGCGGTTGCTGACGGCGGCGCTTGATATCGCCGGGACCATCATCTCCATGCAGATCGGCCTGTCCAACGCCTTCATGTTCAATCCGGCGCTGGCGGCCCAGGGCACCCTGATCGGCGCCTACATGGGCTATATCGGCATCGTCCTGCTGTTCGTCACCGACCTCGACCATCTCCTGATCCTCGCGGTGGTCGGGAGCTACGAGGTGTTCGTCCCGGGCGCCGTCCTGCCGATGGGCGACTTCGCCGAAATGACGACGAAGATGGTCGGGCAGAGCTTCGCGATCGGCGCCCAGATGGCCGCACCTTTCCTGGCGGTCGGCATCATGTTCAACCTGGCGATCGGCCTGCTTCAGAAGATGATGCCGCAGTTCCAGGCCTTCAGCGTGATCATGGGCGGACAGGTCGCCCTTGGCCTGGGACTGTTCGCGATCGTCATCTCGGCGACCATGCTGTTCTGGCTGCGGACGGTCCAGGACACCCTGATGGGATTGCTCGGCTGAGCCCGCTCCGGACACGCGGTCGTCCCGGCCCCGAAACGGCCGGTGGACCGCCTCGGCTGCTTGGAGGTGCCGATGGCCGAGGAAGATGATGATGCTTCCAAAACGGAAGACCCGACCGGAAAAAAGCTGAGCGACGCCCGCGAGAAGGGCAACGTTCCGATGAGCCAGGAGGCCAAGAACTGGCTGATGCTGCTCGGCGGGCTGGTGGTGGTCTCCCTCGTGGCGCCGGCGTCCATCCGGCGGCTGAGCGACGCGCTCGTGGGATTCTTCGAGCGGGCCGGCACCGAACGGCTCGACCAGGGGATGATCGGGCTGATCCTGGCCGATACCGTATTGACCGCCCTGCTGGCGATCCTGCTGCCGGTGATCATCATGGCGGCGGCCGGCGCGCTGGGCACGCTTCTCCAGATCGGATGGCTGGTCACCGCGGAGAAGATGAAGCCGGACCTGACCAAGCTGAACCCGCTGCCCGCCTTCATGAGGCTGTTCTCGATGCAGAACAGCCTGGAACTGGTCAAGGGCTTCGTGAAGATGGCGGTGGTCGGCGTCGTCTGCGCGATCGTCCTGCGGCCGGTGATCACCAGCGTCGAGCACTATGCCGGCATGCCCATGGACCTGCTGCTGGCCGAGACCCAGTACCTCGTGGTCAAGCTTTTCCTGTGGGTCACGATCATCATGCTGTTCGTGGCCATGGCCGACTTCTTCTATCAGCGGTTCGAGTACACCAAGAAGATGCGGATGACCAAGCAGGACGTGAAGGAGGAGTTCAAGCAGCAGGAAGGCGACCCGATCGTCAAGGCGCGCCTGCGCCAGATGCGCTTCGACAAGGCGCGGCGTCGCATGATGCAGGCCGTCCCGCGCGCCGACGTGGTCGTGACCAACCCGACCCACTTCGCGGTCGCCCTGAAATACGACCAGTCGGCCATGGCGGCGCCGGTCGTGCTGGCCAAGGGCGCCGACGCCGTCGCCGCCAAGATCCGCGAGATCGCCCGGGAACACGACATTCCGCTGGTCGAGAACCCGCCGCTGGCGCGCGCGCTCTATGCCGCCGTGGAAATCGACCAGGAGATTCCGCCGGAACATTATAAAGCCATGGCGGAGGTCATATCCTACGTGTTCAAGCTCAAAAATCGCTTCTCGGGACGGTAACCGTACCTCGCGCGGAACGCATGCAAGTAGTAGGATCGATACTTAATCATTGGCATGGGGCAGCAGTGCAGGAGCAGGTTTCTTCATCCGCCCTCGACCTTGCGGGGCCGAGGCTGTCCACCCTGGAGAAGCCGGCGAGCGACGGCGTCCTGGCCCGCACCGCCGTCTTCGGCGCGGGCGGGCTGGCGGCGGTCGGCGCCGCCGGGCTGGGGCTGGCGGCAGGGGGGATCGTGACCGATCCCGTGGCCCTGAGCGGCGGCATGTTCGCCCTTCTCGCCGCCGGCGGCGCCGCGCTGGCGAGCAGGATCTCGTCGCTCCAGGCATCTGGCCGGGGACGGACCGATGGCGAGCGGGCGATGCTGGCCAGCGCCTTCCAGGCGGGGGCGGTAGGGCGCATGATCACCGGCCGTGACGGCCGCGTCGTGCAGGTCAACGCCGTCTTCCGCCATCTGGCCGGCGGGGCCGGCAAGGACGAGCTCGAGTCGTTCCGGCTGCGTTTCGATCATGACCCGGAGATGGCCGCCGGCATCCGCAAACTGGTCGATGCGGCGTTGCGCGGCGACGCGGCGTCCGCCGAGCTGGCCTTCGAGCCGGGCCGGCCATGGTTCCTGGTCCAGGTGATGCCGCTGACCGATGCGGATCCGGCCGCCGACGGCCCGGACTCCGGGGAGAAGCTGGTCAAGTGGGTGGTCGAGGACATCACCGAACGCAAGCTGGCCGAGCAGCAGTTGCGTGACGAACAGGCGAACCTGTCCGACTTCATGGGCAGCGCGCCGATCGGCTTCTATTCCGTCGATCAGGACGGCCGCTTCCTGTACGCCAACGCCACCCTGGCCGAATGGCTCGGCTGCACGCCGGCCGACCTGGTCGGCAGCCAGGTCAGGCTGCACGACGTCCTGGCCGAACCGCCCCCCGGCGCGTCGGCGGCGCACAGCCCGTTCCCCGGTGCCGAGAGCCGCGGCGACGTGACCATGAAGGGCCCCGGGGGGCGGCGGTTCCAGGCATCGATCGTCCAGACCGTGGTGGCGTCGGGCGACGGCCGGTCGCTGCGGACCCGCTCGGTGGTGCGGGACCTGACGCCCGAGCGGGAGTGGCGCGAGGCCCTGCACCTGTCGGAGCAGCGGTTCCAGAGCTTCTTCGAGGAGGCGCCGATCGGCATCGCGCTGATCGACGAGGGCGGCAGGCTGGCGGAATGCAACCAGGCATTCCTGACCATGGTGGGACGCCCGCTGCGCAGCATCATGGGATGCCCCTTGGCCGAGCTGTTCAGCGCGGGCGAGCGGTCCACGGTGGTCGCCCGCCTGGAGCAGATCAAGTCCGGCTCCGACATGATCGCTCCGTTCGAGGTCAACCTGCGCGCCCAGGGCCGCGACAAGAAGATGGCGCAGCTCTACGCCCGCCGGATGGCCGGCGGGTCGGGCAACGGATCAGGGAGCGGCGAGGCCGGGCCAGGTTCCGGCTCCGGAATGATCCTTCACTTCATCGATCTGACCGAGCAGAAGAGCCTGGAGGCGCAGTTCGCCCAGAGCCAGAAGATGCAGGCGATCGGGCAGCTCGCGGGCGGCGTGGCCCACGACTTCAACAACCTGCTGACCGCGATGATCGGCTTCTGCGACCTGCTGCTGCTCCGGCACAAGCCGGGCGACCAGTCGTTCAGCGACATCATGCAGATCAAGCAGAACGCCAACCGGGCGGCCAACCTGGTGCGCCAGCTGCTGGCCTTCTCGCGCCAGCAGACGCTGCAGCCGCGGGTGCTCAACATCACCGACGTCCTGGCCGAGCTGTCGAACCTGCTGCGCCGGCTGATCGGCGAGAACATCGAGCTGAAGATGACCCACGGCCGCGACCTGGGCCTGATCAAGGTCGACCAGGGCCAGCTCGAGCAGGTCATCATCAATCTCGCCGTCAACGCCCGCGACGCCATGGCGGGCGGCGGGCGGCTGACCATCCAGACCAGCAACGTCTCGACCGACGGCCCGACCCGACGCGAGCACGAGGAGATGCCGCCCGGCGAATATGTCGCGATCGAGGTGTCGGATACCGGCATCGGCATCCCGAAGGAAAACATCGCCCGCATCTTCGAGCCGTTCTTCTCGACCAAGGAGGTCGGTTCCGGCACCGGCCTCGGCCTGTCCACCGTGTACGGCATCGTGCGCCAGACCGGCGGCTTCATCTTCGTCGACAGTGCCCCCGGCGAGGGCGCCAAGTTCACCATCTACCTGCCGCGCCACCAGTCGGCGAAGGCCGCCGGCGCCACGGCCGAAGCCGAGAGCGAGGCCCGGGAACGGTCGGCCGGGGACCTGACGGGGACCGGGACCATCCTGCTGGTCGAGGACGAGGACGCGGTGCGCGTGTTCAGCGCCCGGGCGCTCCGCAACAAGGGCTACCAGGTGCTGGAAGCCCGCAGCGGCGAGGCGGCCCTCAGCCTGCTGAACTCCGAGTCGAACCGGGTCGACCTGCTGGTCAGCGACGTGGTGATGCCGCACATGGACGGGCCCACGCTGATCCGGCACGTCCGCGACAAGCGTCCGGAAATGAAGGTGATCTTCATCTCCGGCTATACCGAGGACAAGTTCCGCGACCAGATCGACGCCGGCGAGCACATCCATTTCCTGCCCAAGCCGTTCAGTCTCAAGCAGCTTGCCGGCAAGGTGAAGGAGGTCCTGCGCGACGGGTGAAACGGGCCGCGGCCGCTTCCACAGATCGGGCTCCTCCGGACGGCTGCGGAATATGGAACGGGCAATTCGTTCTCTTTATGTTCTGATTGTCCCTTGGCAGGGAGGAACGGAAAGAGTACATTCTCTTCACGTTGCACTCCTGCCGACCGTATGAGAGAAGAGGGGCCCCAGCATGTCGTCCGCACCCTTGCGTTTGGTTGAAAGTCCCATGGATAAGCAAAAGGCACTAGACGCGGCCCTCGGTCAGATCGAACGCGCGTTCGGCAAGGGCTCCATCATGAAGCTCGGTGCCCGCGAGACCCCGACGGAGGCGGAGGTCGTCTCGACCGGCTCGCTCGGCCTGGATATCGCGCTCGGCATCGGCGGCCTGCCGCGCGGCCGCATCATCGAGATCTACGGCCCGGAAAGCTCGGGCAAGACCACGCTGGCCCTCCACGCCATCGCCCAGGCCCAGAAGAATGGCGGCACCTGCGCGTTCGTCGACGCGGAGCACGCGCTCGATCCGGGATATGCCCGCAAGCTGGGCGTCGACGTGGACGAGCTGCTGATCTCCCAGCCCGACGCGGGCGAGCAGGCGCTCGAGATCACCGACACGCTGGTCCGCTCGGGCGCCATCGACGTGCTGGTGGTCGACAGCGTCGCGGCCCTGGTGCCGCGCGCCGAGCTGGAGGGCGAGATGGGCGACAGCCATGTCGGCCTGCATGCCCGCCTGATGAGCCAGGCGCTCCGCAAGCTGACCGGCTCGATCTCCAAGTCGCACTGCACGGTGATCTTCATCAACCAGATCCGGCTGAAGATCGGCGTCATGTTCGGCAATCCGGAGACCACGACCGGCGGCAACGCGCTTAAGTTCTACGCCTCGGTCCGCCTCGACATCCGCCGCATCGGCGCGATCAAGGACAGGGAGAACGTGGTCGGCAACCAGACCCGCGTGAAGGTGGTCAAGAACAAGATGGCCCCGCCGTTCCGGGTGGTCGAGTTCGACATCATGTACGGCGAGGGCGTGTCCAAGGTCGGCGAGCTGCTCGATCTCGGCGTCCAGGCCAACGTGGTCGAGAAGTCCGGCTCCTGGTTCAGCTACGAGGGCCAGCGGATCGGCCAGGGCCGCGAGAACGCCAAGAACTTCCTGCGCCAGAACACGGAAGTGGCCGACGCGATCGAGGCCAAGATCCGCGCCAACGCCGGCCTGGTCGCCAACGCCATGATGGGCACGCCGGAAGCCGACGGCGAGGCCAGCAGCCCGGACTGATCCGCACCGCGCGATACCCTGCCCGGGGTATCGCGCACCGGAAAGCGAGCCGCGCGGGCCTTCGGGACCGCGCGGCTTTTCCGTTTGGGCATTCCCCGGGGCTTCGGTCGGGCATCGGTGGACATCGGCCCCACCGGCACGGTACAAGCAGGTAAACCCGTGTCGGCCGAAACCTTTGAACAGAAGACGGGCCGCACCATACCTGCGTCCTGGGAACCGAGCGCCATCATGCAGACCGCCAACGACATCCGCGCCACCTTCCTGAACTATTTCGCCAGTCAGGGTCACCAGATCGTCGAGTCCAGCCCGCTGGTGCCGCGCAACGACCCGACGCTGATGTTCACCAACGCCGGCATGGTGCAGTTCAAGAACGTCTTCACCGGGGCCGAGACCAGGCCCTATTCCCGGGCGACCACCAGCCAGAAATGCGTGCGCGCCGGCGGCAAGCACAACGACCTGGACAATGTCGGCTACACCGCCCGGCACCATACCTTCTTCGAGATGCTCGGCAATTTCTCGTTCGGCGACTACTTCAAGGAAGGCGCCATCGAGCATGCCTGGAACCTGATCACGAAGGAGTACGGGCTTCCGGCGGACAGGCTGCTGGTCACCGTCCACTCCTCGGACGAGGAGGCGGCCGCCCTGTGGCGGAAGATCGCCGGCCTGGACGACGGCAGGATCATCCGCATCCCGACCGACGACAACTTCTGGCGCATGGGCGACACCGGGCCGTGCGGCCCCTGCTCGGAGATCTTCTACGACCACGGCCCGGCGGTGGCCGGCGGGCCGCCGGGCAGCGCCGACCAGGACGGCGACCGCTTCATCGAGATCTGGAACCTCGTGTTCATGCAGTACGAGCAGGTGACGCCTGACCGGCGGATCGACCTGCCCAAGCCCTCGATCGACACCGGCATGGGCCTGGAACGGCTGGCGGCCGTGCTCCAGGGCAAGCATGACAACTACGACATCGACCTGCTGCGCACGCTGATCCTGGCCTCGGCCGACGCCACCAAGGTGGCCGCCGACGGCCCGCACGCCGTCTCGCACCGGGTCATCGCCGACCACCTGCGCTCGACCTCGTTCCTGATCGCCGACGGCGTCCTGCCGTCCAACGAGGGGCGCGGCTACGTCCTGCGCCGGATCATGCGCCGCGCCATGCGGCACGCGCACATCATCGGCTGCAAGGAACCCCTGATGTACCGGCTGGTCCCGGCGCTGGTCCAGCTCATGGGCACGCATTATCCGGAGCTGGTGCGGGCGCAGCCGCTGATCACCGAGACGCTGAAGCTGGAGGAGACCCGGTTCAAGCAGACGCTGGAGCGTGGCCTGCGCCTGCTGGACGAGGAGACCGCCGGCATTCCCGAAGGCGGATCGCTGCCCGGCGAGGTTGCGTTCAAGCTCTACGACACCTTCGGATTCCCGGTCGACCTGACCCAGGACGTGCTGCGCGGCCGCAACCGCACGGTGGACATCGACGGCTTCAACCAAGCCATGGGCCGGCAGAAGGCGGAGGCGCGCAAGGCCTGGGCCGGCTCCGGCGAGGCCGCGACCGAGACCCTGTGGTTCGAGCTGCGCGACGAACTGGGCGCCACCGAGTTCCTGGGCTACGACACCGAGGTGGCCGAGGGCAAGGTGCTGGCCCTGATCGTCGACGGCAAGCGGGTGGAGAAGGCCGAGGCCGGGGCCGACGTCCAGGTGATCGTCAACCAGACCCCCTTCTACGGCGAGTCCGGCGGCCAGGTCGGCGACAGCGGCGTGATGTTCACGGCCGAGGGCGCCGAGGTGCCGGTCTCCGATACCCAGAAGAAGCTGGGCGCGCTGTGGGTCCATCAGGCCAGGGTCGCCAAGGGCGCGGTCTCGGTCGGCGACGTGGTCGAGCTGCGGGTCGATACCGCCCGCCGCGCCGCGATCCGGGCGAACCATTCCGCGACCCACCTGCTGCACGAGGCGCTGCGCCGCCGGCTGGGCGGGCACGTCACCCAGAAGGGCTCGCTGGTGGCGCCGGAACGCCTGCGCTTCGATATCAGCCAGCCGGTGGGATTGACCGCCGAGGACATCGCCGTTGTCGAGGCGGAGGTCAACCGGCGGGTCCTGGGCAACAGTGACGTGGTCACGCGCCTGATGAGCCCGCAGGAAGCGGTCGAGCTGGGTGCCATGGCGCTGTTCGGCGAGAAGTACGGCGACGAGGTCCGGGTCGTCTCCATGGGCGGGCGGGACCCGGACGCCAACAAGGAGTTCTCGATCGAGCTGTGCGGCGGCACCCATGTCCGCCGCACCGGAGACATCGGCCTGTTCAAGATCGTCGGCGAGGGCGCGGTGGCCGCCGGCGTCCGCCGCGTGGAGGCGCTGACCGGCGCCGGCGCCGCGGCTTACCTCAACGAGCAGGAGCACCTGCTCCAGCAGACGGCCGCGGCCCTGAAGGCGACGCCGGCCGAGGTGCCGGCCCGCGTCGCGGCCCTGGTCGAGGAGCGACGCCGGCTGGAGCGGGAGCTTGCCGACCTTCGCCGACAGGTCGCCATGGGCGGCGGCGCCGGCCCTGCCGGCGGCGGCGAGAAGGAAGTCGCCGGCATCAAGTTCGCCGCGCGCGTGCTCGACGGCATGCCCGCCAAGGACCTGAAGCCGATGGCCGACGAGATGAAGAAGCAGGTCGGCTCGGGCGTGATCGCGCTGGTCGCGGTCAATGACGGCAAGGCGTCGCTGGTGGTCGCCGTGACCGAGGACCTGACCGGCCGCTTCAGCGCGGTCGAACTGGTCAAGGCGGGGGCGGCTGCGGTCGGCGGCAAGGGTGGCGGCGGCCGCCCCGACATGGCCCAGGCCGGCGGACCCGACGGCGCCAACGCCGGTGACGCCGTCGCGGCGATAGAGCAGGCCATGGCGGGAGCTGCCTGAGATGACCCCTCCTGAATCGAAGAAGTTCACCGGCACCGACAACTACGTCGCCACCGAGGACCTGCGGGTGGCGGTCAACGCCGCGGTGGCGCTCCAGCGCCCGCTGCTGGTCAAGGGCGAGCCCGGCACCGGCAAGACGATCCTGGCCGAGGAGATCGCGCGGGCGCTGGGCCGCCCGCTGATCCAATGGCATATCAAGTCCACGACCAAGGCTCAGCAGGGCCTGTACGAGTACGACGCCGTCAGCCGCCTGCGCGACAGCCAGCTGGGCGACGAGCGGGTTCGCGACATCGCGAACTACATCGTCAAGGGCAAGCTGTGGGAGGCGTTCGACGCGCCGGAGGCGCCGGTGCTCCTGATCGACGAGATCGACAAGGCGGACATCGAGTTCCCCAACGACCTGCTGCTCGAACTGGACCGGATGGAGTTCTTCGTCTACGAGACGCGGCAGGTGGTGAAGGCGCGCCGGCGTCCGGTCGTGATCATCACCTCGAACAACGAGAAGGAACTGCCGGACGCCTTCCTGCGCCGCTGCTTTTTCCATTATATCCGCTTCCCCGAGCCGGAGACGATGGCGCGCATCGTCGAGGTCCATTACCCCGGACTGAAGGGCGACCTGCTGCGGGAAGCGCTGACCCTGTTCTACGAGGTCCGCGAGACTCCCGGCCTCAAGAAAAAGCCCAGCACCTCGGAGCTGCTGGACTGGATCAAGCTGCTGATGGTCGAGGACGTGTCGCCGGAAACCCTGCGCACCCGCGACGCCAAGAAGCTGATCCCGCCGCTCCACGGCGCCCTGCTGAAGAACGAGCAGGACGTCCACCTGTTCGAGCGTCTAGCCTTCCTCAGCCGGCGCGAACGGGGAGGCGGCTGAAGGGAGAGGGCATACCTCGAAAGTTCGTGACGAATGCGGTCGTAACGGTTAGAGTCAGCCAGTGACTTCCGTCGGAAGATGCCCGCGACATGGAAAAGCCGGATGAAGCGCTTGTAATCCTCAATCGGCTTGAGCCGATGCTTTCCACCATCCTGGAACAGCAGGAACGCATTCTTTCGGAACAGGGCCGCATGTCCGCAGAGCTGGTCTGCATGAACCAGGAGTTGGTCCGCCTGTCAGCGGAACAGGGCCGCACGAACCAGGAGTTGACGCGCCTCGGGCAGGAGCAGGTCCGGATGTCCGACACCTTGATCCGGCTGGAAGCCCGGATGACCTCGGGGGAGGATCGCCTGCGGCGGATCGAGGAGCACCTGGACGTGGCGGAGTTGCGTGGCCGGGTCGAGGAGATCAGCCGCCGGCTTCCCACCAGCCTCGCCTACGTGCCGCCTCCCGCCCGCAAGGATCCGGGGAAATAAGGGCGGAATCATCGGGCCGAAACATGGCACTATGCGGGCCTGACCCATTCAGCCCGAAATTCACCGACGAGCCATGTTCACGACTTTCTTCTACGAGCTGCGCAAGGCGCAGGTGCCGGTATCCCTGAAGGAGTACTTGGCGCTGATGGAGGCGATGCGCCAAGGCATCGCCGACTACAGCGTCGAGGATTTCTATTATCTCTCCCGCACCTGCCTCGTGAAGGACGAGCGCAACCTGGACAAGTTCGACCAGGTGTTCGGCCATGTCTTCAAGGGGCTGGAGGGTACGGCCGAGGGGGGCGAGCCGGTCACCGCCGAGATTCCCGAGGAATGGCTGCGCAAGCTCGCCGAGAAGTACCTCACGGAGGAGGAGAAGCGGCAGATCCAGTCGCTCGGCGGCTGGGACAAGCTGATGGAGACGCTGGCCCAGCGGCTGGCGGAGCAGAAGGGGCGCCATCAGGGTGGCTCCAAATGGATCGGCACGGCCGGCACCTCGCCGTTCGGCGCCTACGGCTACAATCCCGAGGGTGTCCGCATCGGGCAGGAGGGCAGCCGCCATCGCCGGGCCGTGAAGGTTTGGGACAAGCGCGAGTTCAGGAACCTGGACGACACGGTCGAGCTGGGCACCCGCAACATCAAGGTGGCGTTGCGCCGGCTGCGCAAGTTCGCCCGCGAAGGTGCCGCGGAGGAACTGGACCTGCCCGACACGATCCGCTCGACCGCCCGGAATGCCGGTACGCTCGACCTCAAGATGGTCCGGGAGCGGCACAACAGCGTCAAGGTGCTGCTGTTCCTGGACGTCGGCGGCTCCATGGACGACCATATCCGGATCTGCGAGGAGCTGTTCTCGGCCGCGCGGGGCGAGTTCAAGCACCTGGAATATTTCTATTTCCACAATTGCGTCTACGAGGGCCTGTGGCGCGACAATCGCCGACGGCACGCCGAGCGCACGCCCACGTGGGACGTGCTGCACACCTATGGGGCGGACTACAAGCTTGTCTTCGTCGGTGATGCCGCGATGAGCCCCTACGAGATCGTCTATCCCGGCGGCAGTGTCGAGCATTGGAACGAGGAGGCCGGGCAGGTCTGGCTCCAGCGCCTGCTGAACACCTACAGCCGCTCGATCTGGCTCAATCCCTCCCCCGAAGCCTATTGGAGCTACACGGAGAGCACCCGCATCCTTCAGAGGCTGATGGGCGGGCGCATGTATCCGCTGACCATCGATGGGCTGGACGCCGGAATGCGCGAGCTGAGCCGATGACCGGCAGGGTGCCGGCCCGCGGGCGTGGCGGCGAAGTCACGGTGCGTAATCGTTTTCATGTCCGGCGCTCGGCTGAAATAGAAAGAACAGTTCATGCAATTGCCTGGAAAGTTATCGCAGTGATATCTTTCCCTTGCGAATGAGCGCAGGCGTGCGGACCTGCGGGACGCGGCATTCCGTTGGAATGATTGGCATATATCCGGTTCATCCCCCGTATCGCGACAGAATGGTCTTTCTGTTCGGTCGCGTCTTCGACTTGGCGGCGACTGTGATTTAAACAAATGGTTTACCACCTTTGCATATAAATGTAACAGCAACCCTCTAGGCATGGGCGGGCTTATCTGGTAGCCTTCCACCGCGTCGGCACTAGATATAGGTTTTTATGGAAAGCGGCACGCCATATGCGGCCCACCATACTCCTGTCGGCAACAAATAATAGGGACCCGGATGAGTGGAGACAGCGGCATGAGTTGGACTGACGAGCGGGTAGAGCGCCTGAAGCAACTCTGGGGTCAGGGGATGAGCGCGAGCGAGATCGCGGACACCCTGGGTGACGTCACGCGCAACGCCGTGATCGGCAAGGCCCATCGCCTTGGATTGTCGGGACGGCCGTCACCGATCAAGAAGAAGCCGTCGCGCGGCGCCACGATCCTCGCCCTGACCGAGCGCATGTGCAAATGGCCGGTCGGCGACCCCAAGCACGCGGATTTCCATTTCTGCGGCAAGACGGCCCAGCCCGGCATGCCCTATTGCGCGGAGCATGCCGCCATCGCTTACCAGCCCAGCTCGAAGAAGCGGGACGACGATCGCGAGCGCAAAGTCGGCGCCGCCTGATCCGACCTCCGCGACGCCACCCGACAGCCCGCCGGCACCCCACCGGCGGGCTTCTTTTTTGGGCGGGACGCGGCCCCGCGCCGGCTTCTCGGCAAAGAAAAAGGGGTGCCGGACGGCACCCCTCTCTCCCGGTGGGACCCTCCGCTCGGAGGGACCCGTGAAACCCGCCCGATTACTGGAAGCGGATTTCGGCGCGACGGTTGGACGGCTCGCGGACGCCGTCGCCGGTGGCGATCAGAGGCTGCGTCTCGCCGAGGCCGCGGGTGGTGATCTGACCGGCCGGGACGCCACGCTGCACCAGAGCCTCGCGCACGGCGGTCGCACGACGCTCCGACAGGCGCTGGTTGTAGGCCGGCGAGCCCGAGGTGTCGGTGTGGCCGAGCACGTTCAGGCGGGAGGCGTTGGTCCGGCGGGCATCGCTGACCACCGTGTTCAGGATGTCCTGGGCCGCCGGGGTGATGGCCGAGCGGTCGAAGTCGAAGAACACGAAGTAGACGGCGTTGGCCAGCGGAGCGGCCGGCGGAACGGCTGCGGCCGGGGCGGCGGCGGCCGCTGCGGGCGGCGGCGGGCAGTCATAGCTTCCGGCGTGGAGAACGGCAGTGTTGTTGGCGGCAACCACGGGCTTGCCGGTGGAGTCCACCACCGTGTTGCACTTTTCCGGGGCGCTTTGAGCCAGCACGCTGGCGGGCGCAACCACCGACATCGCCAGGAACGCAAAGACGCCCGAGGCAGCGATTTGATTAAGGCGCACGACCTTCTCCCTTGAGCTGAATTGGTGCATCAACATAACGCGTACACGCGAGAGTCCAATGCGGAAAACACATACGGCGCGGGCACGGTTCCTATCGGATCCGAAGAACGGAGGCTAGTCCGTAGCATCCAGAACGAGGAGTAACCTGCCGAAAACAAACGTTTTCCACAAGCTTCGCGGAGCGGCCCGCAGGAGTGCCGCTCCCCTACAAACACGACAGCAGTGGCGAAATCATGAGGGTCGTCCTGGACCTGTTGTTCCATATTCCTATAATCAAGGTCGAGTGAACGCAGCCAACAGGGGCTTAATAATCCAAGTCGCCATGCTTGATATGGACCAGCTCGCCTTTGGACAGGGAGAGCAGCAGGACGGCGATCAGTTCATGCATGATCACGGTATGATGATTGTCCGACTCCCGCATGTACTGCCGCAGCGCATCCCGGACCTTGTGTACACCTGTCACATCAATGAATATATCGATGTCTTCACCCATCCGGGCCAGTTCAAGGAAATCGCTGTAAGTCTTCACGCCCCTGGACCGGGCCAATACAATGCCCGGAGCATCGGGATTTAGGTCGGCAATGCCTATAACCTTGACAAAATCTGCCGAGAGAAGCTGCTCAAGCAGCGGCGCGCCGGTTTCACCTGCCCCGACGATCGCGATTCTGATCTTGTGTGGCATCTTTGCAATTCCTCTGCACGGCGGACACAGGTAGCCCCCCGGTATTATGACGCGTCCGGTTTATACCATTTCGCGAATAGGAGGATAGATTTGCGCGTCGGGCAGCAAAAAGCAACCCCGCCCGATCGAATCGGGCGGGGTTGCGGCGAAACGAAGTCCGTGCCGGGGCCGGATCAGGCGGCTTCGGCCATGGCCTTCTTCAGGTTCTCGTCCAGCTTGTCCAGGAACTGCTTGGTGGTCAGCCAGGGCTGCTCCGGGCCGATCAGGATGGCGAGGTCCTTGGTCATGAAGCCGGCCTCCACGGTGCTGACGCACACCTTCTCCAAGGTCTCGGCGAACCGGGTGACCTCGGGCGTGCCGTCGAACTTGCCGCGATAGGACAGGCCCTGGGTCCAGGCGAAGATCGAGGCGATCGGGTTGGTCGAGGTCTCGCGGCCCTTCTGGTGCTCGCGATAATGCCGGGTCACGGTGCCGTGGGCGGCCTCGGCCTCCACCGTCTTGCCGTCGGGGCTCAGCAGCACCGAGGTCATCAGGCCCAGCGAGCCGAAGCCCTGCGCCACGGTGTCGGACTGGACGTCGCCGTCGTAGTTCTTGCAGGCCCAGACGAAGCCGCCGTCCCACTTCATCACGCTGGCGACCATGTCGTCGATCAGGCGGTGCTCGTAGGTCAGGCCGAGCTTCTTGAACTCGTCGGCGAACTCCGCGTCGAAGACCTCCTGGAACAGGTTCTTGAAGCGGCCGTCATAGACCTTCAGGATCGTGTTCTTGGTCGACAGGTAGACCGGCAGCTTGCGCGCCAGGCCGTAGTTCATGCAGGCCCGGGCGAAGCCGCGGATGCTTTCATCCAGGTTGTACATGCCCATGGCGACGCCAGCCTCGGGGAACTGGAAGACGTCGTAGGTCACCGGTTCGCCGCCGCCGTCGGGCGTGAAGGTCATGGTCAGCTTGCCCGGGCCGGGAACCTGGAAGTCGGTCGCGCGGTACTGGTCGCCGAAGGCGTGGCGGCCGATGATCAGCGGCTTGGTCCAGCCCGGAACCAGGCGCGGCACGTTGGAGCAGATGATCGGTTCGCGGAAGACGGTGCCGCCCAGGATGTTGCGGATCGTGCCGTTGGGCGACTTCCACATCTTCTTGAGGTTGAATTCCTTGACCCGCGCTTCGTCCGGGGTGATCGTGGCGCACTTGACGCCCACGCCGTATTGCTGGATGGCCTTGGCCGCGTCGACGGTGACCTGGTCGTCGGTCTTGTCGCGATACTCCATGCCCAGATCGTAGTACTTCAACTCGATGTCGAGGTAGGGCAGGATCAGCTTTTCCTTGATGAACTGCCAGATGATCCGGGTCATTTCGTCGCCGTCGAGTTCGACGACGGGGTTAGCGACCTTAATCTTTGCCATGTATGAAATCTCCCGGTTGGAGCGGGTAGCGTGTGGTTCTTGGGCGCCCCGGATCCCGCCGTTCGAGGCGGTTCAGCAGGCGTCGTGCGGCGTTCCAGAAGTTTGGACGGCGCGTCTTATAGCACCGTCGCTTCCGCATAAGAAGGCGCACTTGCCCGCAGCGATCCCGCGTCGCAGGCCCGCCGCCCCGGCCGGGCCGCTACCGGATCACAGCCACTTGGTCTCCGGCTTGATCACCGGTTCCGGCTGGAGCGACAGGGCCGGCAGCACGTCCTCCACGCGGGTCACGACGCTGAACAGCTTGCGGTGGGCCGGCTGGGCGAACCCCTGGGCGATCATGTGGTCGAGCAGCGCCTCGAACGGGTCCCAGTAGCCGTCGATGTTGGCGACCACCACGGGCTTGTCGTGCAGGCGGAGCTGCTTCCAGGTCAGGATCTCGAACGTCTCGTCCAGCGTGCCCAGCCCGCCGGGCAGGACGACGAACGCGTCGGAGCGGTCGACCATCATCCGCTTGCGGGTGTGCATGCTGTCGACCACCAGCAGCTCGGTCAGGCCGGTATGCTCCACCTCGAGCACCTGGATGTGCTCCGGGATGATCCCGACTACGGGTCCGCCGGCCGCGATCGCGGCGTCGGCGACGATCCCCATCAGCCCGACCCGGCCGCCGCCGTAGACGAGCTGGCGCCCGCTCTGCCCGATCAGCGTGCCGAGCAGGTGCGCGGCATCCTTGTAGGTATCGCTGACCCGGCTCGACGAGCCGCAATAGACGCAAATCGAATTCAAATCCTTCATTCCATCACCCTTACGGACCGCGGCGGCCGGAACCGGGCATGGCGCCTGCCGCCGGCGGTCGATCCGTCCGCGCTTCCCAGCCTCTCACGGCGGAGCCGCCGCGCCAAGTGCAACCATGACGATCCGCCGCATCCCCTGGCACTCATGCGTGAACAGACCGGCTCGACGGATGGCCCGGCATGATTTAGACCGATGAACTTCGGCTGTTGACGTAACTTCTATGCATCCTGATCTACACCGAATAGACTTTGCGGCGGACGAGGGTCGGATCGTTCGGGGAAGAACAAGCGGGACGATCGTGAAGAGAGCGCTCATAATCGGTGCCGTCGGCGTAGCCCTGCTGGGCACCGCCCTGGCCTTGACCTGGCTCGACCAGACCGGTGAATCGCTGATGGACGCGGCGCCGCCCGCGGCCGTGAGGCCCGATCCCGGGCCGTCCGTTTCCGCCGCGGCGCCCGCTCCCGAACCGGCCGCGCCGCCGGACAAGGATCCGGAGCCGTCCAGGCCGGAGCCCCGGCCCGGCGCGCCGCCCAGCTTCGACGTCGTCAGGATCACCCCGCAGGGCAACGCCGTCATCGCCGGGCGCGCCGAGCCGCATTCCACCGTGACCGTGCTCGACGGCGGCCGGACGATCGGGCAGTCGGTCGCCGACCAGAGGGGCGAATGGGTGCTGCTCCCCGACAACCCGCTCGGCCCGGGGGGCCGCCAGCTCAGCCTGTCGGCGCTGGCACCCGACGCCGAGGCGCCGGTCGGTTCCGAGGACGTGGTGGTGCTCGTGCTGCCCGAGGCGACCCAGGGGGCGGGCCAGGGAGCGGGCCAGGGAGCGGGCGGCGCGATCGCCCTGGCGGTGCCCCGGGACGGCGTCGGCGCGTCGGCCGTCCTCCAGGCGCCGTCCGCCGCCGTCCCGGCGGCCGCGCCGCGGCCGGCCGGCGGCGTGTCGATCGACGTGGTCGATTACGGGGCGGACGGGCGGGTGAACATCGGGGGACGGGCGCCGCCGCGAACCCGCGTCCAGGTGTATCTCGACAATCTGCTGGTCGGCCATGCCCAGTCCGGCGACGACGGCCGCTGGGCCCTGACGCCCGAGCAGCCGGTGCGGCCGGGCCGCTACGCCCTGCGCGCCGACCAGGTGGCCGAGGACGGCAAGGTCGCCGCCCGCGCCGAGATCCCGTTCCAGATGGCGGAGCAGGCCGCGATGCTTCCGGCCGGCCAGTCGGTGGTGGTCCAGCCCGGGGCGAGCCTGTGGCGCATCGCGCGGCGCACTTACGGCTCCGGCGTCCGGTACAGCCAGATCTACGAGGCGAACCAGCAGCATATCCGCGACCCCGACCTGATCTATCCGGGCCAGATCTTCAACGTGCCCCCGACGAACTGACGGGGCCGGGCATCGGATCACAGGCCGCCGGATCACAGATAGTCGGACAGGATGCGCAGGTAGGGCCGCACCTCCTGGAGGAACAGCAGGGTCTCGAACACGACGCCGGTGACGTCGAGATGCTCCTCCGCCTCGGACTCGCCGATCACCAGGATCTTCTGGCCGTCGTCGAGCACGAAGCAGGCCCGTTCCAGGTGCTGCGACGCCCGGAGGATCGTCAGCACGTCGCGGCGGCGCTCGGGCGACTGGGCGGTGTAGGGAACCCAGCCGATCTCCGCCCAGATGCGAAAGCGCATGCGGTCGCCGACCGGCGTCGTGGAAACCTGGAACAGCAGGTCGTCGATCACGAAGCGCTGGTTCGACGCCGGCGGGGCCGTGGCGATGCCGAGCAGGCCGTCCGGGGTGACGTGGACGGTCCCCAGCCTCAGCGGCAGCGCCGCCTGGGAAACTTCGACGAGAGCCTGCATCCTATCCGCTCCGCTGTGGAAATGGACCGCGCAGGGCGCCGCCGGGGGAGCATCCTGGGCCCTTCCGCCTTAATTTCGGGTAAAGGCACCGGGGTGCGGCGGCGGAAGTGGTTTGCATCGGGCCTCCGGTGTCATAAGTATCGGTGTCCGCCCAGCCCGCTTTCCAATCCAGACCAGCGCAGGAACCAGCTTCCGACCATGTCCGCTCTGCAATCCGTCGTCGTTCCGATCAACCGTGCCGGTTGGCCCTTCATCGCGCTGTTCGCAGCCGCCACGGCCGTCCTGGCCTTCGTCGCCCAGCCGCTCGGCTGGATCGGGGCGCTGCTGACCGCCTGGTGCGTCTATTTCTTCCGCGACCCCGACCGGGTCGTGCCGGCCCGCCCGGGATTGCTGGTCAGCCCGGCCGACGGGACGGTGCAGATGATCGTGCCGGCGGTCCCGCCGCCCGAGCTGGGCATGGGCCCCGAGCCGCGCCTGCGCATCAGCATCTTCCTGAACGTCTTCAACGTCCACGTCAACCGCACCCCGGCGGCCGGCACGGTCGAGGCGGCGGAGTACCGCAAGGGCCGCTTCCTCAACGCGGCGCTGGACAAGGCGAGCGAGGAGAACGAGCGGATGGCGATCCGGCTGCGGCTGGACGACGGGCGGGAGATCGCCTTCGTTCAGATCGCCGGGCTGGTGGCCCGGCGCATCATCTGCCACCTGAAGCCGGGGCAGGCGGTGGCCGCGGGCGAGCGCTACGGCCTGATCCGCTTCGGCAGCCGGACCGACGTCTACCTGCCCGACGGCGTCCATCCCCAGGTGATCGTCGGCCAGACCACGATAGGGGGAGAGACCGTGATCGCCGACCTGAACTCGACCGAGCCGGCACGGCTGGGGGAGGTGCGCTGACATGACCGCCCGTCCCGAACGCGCCCGCCGCCGCAACCGTCCGCCCCGCCTGCGCGGCCTGTCGATCAACCGGCTGCTGCCCAACATGCTGACCATGCTGGCGCTGTGCGCCGGCGTCACCGCCATGCGCTTCGCGATCCAGGGGAGGTTCGAGGCGGCCGTGGTGTCGGTCATGATCGCCGCCGTGTTCGACGCCCTGGACGGCAGGATCGCCCGGCTGCTGAACGGCCAGAGCCGGTTCGGCGAGGAGCTGGACAGCCTGTCCGACGTCGTCAGCTTCGGCGTTGCGCCGGCCATCACCCTGTACCTGTGGGTCCTGGCGGGAGCCGGCACGCCGGGCTGGATCGCGGTGCTGGCCTTCAGCGTCTGCGCCGCGCTGCGGCTCGCCCGGTTCAACAGCAAGCTGGGCGACTCGGACCTGCCGCCCTACGCCTACAACTACTTCACCGGGGTCCCGGCGCCGGCCGCCGCGGGGCTGGTGCTGCTGCCGCTGGTGATCTCGTTCGAGGCCGGCACCACCGTGTTCGGCCACCCCCTGTTCGTGGGCGTGTGGGCCGCCGCCATCGCCCTGCTGATGGTGAGCCAGTGGCCGACCTTCTCGTTCAAGGGGATCCGGGTCCCGCAGAAATACGTGATCCCGCTGCTGGCCGCGGTCGGGCTGCTGGCCGCGATGCTGGTCAGCACGCCCTGGCTGACCCTGGCCCTGATCGGCCTGGCCTATCTGGCCAGCCTGCCGTTCAGCCTGCGGCAGTACCGCCGGCTGCGCCGGGAGGCCGAGCGCCTGCACGGGGCGGCGCACCAGGACCCGGAGGACGAAGGGGAAGCCGCCGGCGAGCGGCCGGCGGACTGACCGGCCCGGGATGCTCGACGCCCGCCTGCGCCGGCTGATCGACCCGCCGCTCGACCGCGCCGGCGCGGCCCTGGCCCGCCGCGGGGTTCCCGCCGACGCCGTGACGCTGGCGGGGTTCGCCGTGGGGGCGGCGTCCTTCCCGGCGCTGGCGGCGGGAGCCTACGGCTGGGCGCTGGCGCTGATCCTGCTGAACCGGGCGATGGACGGCCTGGACGGCGCGGTAGCCCGCCATGCCGGGGCCACCGACTTCGGCGGCTACCTGGATATCGTCTGCGACTTCCTGTTCTATTCGGGCGTGGTGTTCTTCTTCGCGGCGGGCCGTCCGGAGGACGCGCTGGCCGCCGCCTTCCTGGTGTTCAGCTTCGTCGGCACCGGCTCGTCGTTCCTGGCCTACGCGATCCTGGCGGCCAAGCGGGGGATCACGACGGAGATCCGCGGCGCCAAGTCGCTCTATTATATCGGCGGCATCACCGAGGGGACCGAGACGATCGCGCTGTTCGCCGCGATGTGCCTGTTCCCCGACGCTTTCCCCTGGCTCGCCTGGGGCTTCGGCGCCCTGTGCTGGCTGACCACCGGGGCGAGGATCGCGGCGGCGGCCCGGACCTTCCGTCCCTGACCGCCCAGCCCCCGAACAGCCCGCCCCCTCACCCGGCGACGCAGTTGTAGGCCGAGACCTTGCTGTCGCGGGACTCGTTCCGATAGCGCTCCACCACCGAGGCGGCGCGGCCCCACTGGCGGCAGAGGCCTTCGGCCTGGGCGTCGACCGCATCCTCGGGCCGCCCGTCCTCCGGATGGCTGATCGTGACGGCGGCCGGCAGCCGGACCGGCGGCTCGTCCGGCGTGCCGCAGCCCGCCAGGCCGGCGGCCGCGAGCAGCAGGAGCCCCGCGGGACCGAACGCCGTCAGGCTGCCCACCGTCAGGCCCCCTCGCCGAAGGACTCGCCGGCGACCTCGACCAGATCGCCGCGCCGCTCCAGGGCGTCGACCACCGGCTGCCAGTCCTGCCCGGCGGGAAGGTCGAGCGTCACGGTGGTCAGGCCTTCCTCGCCGGAGTGGCTGCCGGTGCTCCGCGCCTCGCCGAACCGCTCGCCGATGTCGCGCAGGACGGAGCTTTCGAGCCCCTCGTTCCGCTCGCCCTCGTAGCTGTAGATGATCCTCATCCGAACTCTCCCGGCCCGCTATTCGCGGCCATGGACCTGCGCCGGGGGGCTGGTCGCCTCGACCGCGGTGAAGGGCTCCAGGATCTTGTAGGAATGCTTGGCGCCCTTCGGCACGGACCAGCTGTCGCCGGGCTCCAGCCTGACCATCTGGCCCTCGATGTGAAGCTCCGCGCTGCCGGAGATCACGTACCCGACCGTCTCGTAGTCCCGGGCGGAGGGCTCCTTGGCGTCGGCTTCGGAAGGCTGCTCGCCCTCCCAGAGGCGCATCGACAGGGTCTTGCCCGACGCCAGGTATTTCTGGCCCATCTCGCCCTTGGGCGAATCGGCGGAGTGGACCTTCATCACGGTGGTGTCGGCCATGGTGCTCTCCCTTGCCTCGTTGCGTCCGATCGCGGCCGGCCCGCGGGGCCGGCGCTCCACCCCACAACATCGCCGGCAGGGCGAGGTTCCCCGGCCGCCCGGCTCATCCCACGGCGACCCGGTCGAAGTCGGCGGCGACGCGGACCCGGCCGAACCCGGCCCGCGCCTCCGCCTCCACCGCGCCGGCGGGATAGCGGGCCGACTGGTGGTTCAGCCACAGCTCGCCCACGCCGGCGTCGCGGGCCAGGCCGGTCGCCTGGCCGACGGTCAGGTGGCTCCGCGCCTCGGCCTTGTCCCGGTCGGCGTCCAGGAAAGTGGCCTCGATCACCAGCAGGTCGACGCCCCGGACATGCTCCAGTAGGCCGGCGGTGCTGCCGGCGTCGCCGACCACCGCGACCCGGCGGCCGCGCCGCTCGGGACCCGTCACTTGGCCCGGCTCGACGCGCCGCCCGTCCGGCAGGACGACCGCCTCGCCGCGGGCCAGCCGCCCCCGCGCCTCGCCGGCCGGCACCCCCAGCGCGTCCAGCCGGTCGGCGAGCAGGTGCCGGCGCGGGGTCTCCTCGAACAGGAAGCCGAAGCAGTCCGGCGCCACGTGGTGGACCGGGAAGGCGGTCACGGTCAGGTCGCGCGCGGCCAGCAGGGGGCCGGGCGACAGTTCCCGCCAGTCCAGCCCCAGTCGGGGCGGGCCGTCCGGCCAGACGACGTCCTCCAGCAGGCGCCGGGCGAGACGGAGCGGCGCGCGGCCGGCATGGATCGCCAGCCGCTCCGTGCTCCGCCACAGGTTCAGCGTCCCGGCCAGCCCGCCCAGCCCGAGCAGGTGGTCCAGGTGCCCGTGGGTCAGCAGGACGGTGTCGAGCCGGCGGAAGCCCAGCCCGCTCGCCATCAGCTGGCGCTGGGTGCCCTCGCCGCAGTCGATCAGGAAGCGCCGGCGGCCATGCTCCACCAGCAGGGAGGACAGGCCACGGCCGGCCGAGGGAACGCTGGCCGCGGTGCCCAGGAAGGTGATCTCGAACATGGCGCGGAGATTAGCATAACCGCACCCCTGGCCCGGCGCGCAGTTGCGCCCGCCGGGCCGCTACCCCACAATCACGCCTGCAATCTTGGGTGACTGAACGGTCGGGCTGCCACCGACCGAAGGGACGGGCGGCGTAGCGTGATTCATTCCTGGTGCGTAATCCTGCTGGTCTGCGCCGTCTTCGGTATCGGCGGGTTCGGGTTCGTGCTGAGCACGGCCGGGGAGCCGGGGCCGTACGAGGGCGCCGGGCTGGCCGTCACGCTGGCCGTGCCGCCGGTCCTGGCGGGCTTCCTGGCGTTCCGGACCGGGCTGGCCGCGATCGGCCGGCTGTTCGCCTCGCGGACCGACACCGAGCACGAGCAGATCGTCATCCGGATCCTGCTGGTCAGCCTGATCCTGGCCTATGTGCTGGTCCTGGTGCTGGTCGAGGGGGCCGCCGGCCACCTGGTCCGGTCGGTGCTGATCCTGCCCACCGTGTGCGCCGGGTCCTGGCTGCTGCTGGTCCACCTGATGCTGGAACCGGGGCCGTCGGTGCCGCGCCGGGTGGTCGGCAACCTGCTGGACATGTCGATGGTCAGCGCCTTCCTGCATGTCGGCGGGGCCATGGCGGCGCCCTGGTACCTGATCTATCTGTGGGTCACCTTCGGGAACGGCTTCCGCTACGGCCCCCGCTTCCTGATGTCGTCGGCGGTGCTGGGCGCCGCCGGGTTCGCCTGGGTGATCCACGTCACGCCGTTCTGGCTGGAGATCCCCCACGTCGCCTACGGCCTGCTGGCGGCGCTGCTGGTGCTGCCGGCCTACGTCGCCCGGCTGATCCGGCAGCTCACCGAGGCCAAGGTCCAGGCGGAGGCGGCCAACCGCGCCAAGGGCCGGTTCCTGGCGACGGTCAGCCACGAGCTGCGCACGCCGCTGACCGCGATCATCGGCATGGGCGACATGATGATGGGGACGAAGCTGGACGGCGAGCAGCGCGAGATGGCGGCCACCGTCAACGCGTCGGCCAAGCAGCTGCTGTCGCTGATCACCGACGTGCTGGATTTCTCCCAGCTGGAGGAGGACAAGCTCACCATCGATTCCGGCCCCTTCGACCTGCACCGCGTGCTGCACGCCACGCGGCTGATGCTGCGCGGGCAGGCCAGGGCGAAGCGGCTGACCCTGCGGCTGGTGGTCGGCGCCGACGTGCCGCGGACGGTGGTCGGCGACGGCAGGCGGCTTCAGCAGGCGCTGACCAACCTGATGGCCAACGCCGTCAAGTTCACCGAGACCGGCGACGTGACCCTGTCGGTGCGCGTGACCCGGTCCGTCCACGAGCGGGCCGGGCACGGCGCGGTCCTGGAGTTCCGCGTCTCCGACACCGGCATCGGCATCGCGCCGCAGCACCTGGACCGCATCTTCGACCGCTTCACCCAGGCGGAGGACGACATCAACCGGCGCTACGGCGGTACCGGCCTGGGGCTGGCGATCTCCCGCCAGCTGGTCGAGCTGATGGGCGGCACCATCGGCGTCGCCAGCGAGCTCCACCGCGGCAGCGAGTTCTGGATCACCCTGCCGTTCACCGTCCCGCACCCCGGCCGGGCCGCCGGCGCGGCGGCACCAATCGGCTGCCCGGTCGAACCGTTGCCGGTCGATTCGCTGCCGGTCGATCCGCTGCCGGTCACGGCCGGATCGCCGGACCGGGTCGCGGCGATCCGCTCGGCCCTGGAGGAGGAGAGGGCGCAAGGCAGGATGGCGGGCCCGGAAACGGACGGCATCGCCGACGCGGTGGACGCCGGGGCGCGGCTGTCCGCGGCGCTTCGGGACGACTCGGCGCTTCCCGTGCTGCTGATCGCGCGCGACGCGCTGGACGATCCGGCCACCGCGCTGGAGCCCTGGCTGGAAAGCGCCGACGGCATCGAGCGCGCCGTCGTGGTGCTGGTCGGCGCCACCCCGCTCGAGGCGACCCGGCGCGCCCGCGGCTGGCGGGCGGAACTGGTGCTGAGCTGTTCCGACGGGCCGGGGCAGGTCCGGCGCGCGCTGGACACGGCGCGGTCGCTGGCCGCGGCGGCCGCCGGCGCGTCCGGTGCCGGCGGCGGCGACCCGGCGCCGTCAGGGCGGCGCTGCCGCATCCTGGTCGCGGAGGACAACGCGATCAACCGGCGGGTGATCGAGAAGATCCTCCAGCGGGCGGGGCACGAGGCCGTCTTCGCCGCCGACGGGGACGAGGCGCTGGACCTGCTGGACCGCAGCCGGTTCGACATCGTCCTGATGGACATGAACATGCCGGCGGTCAGCGGCCTGGACGTCGCCCGGATGTACCGCTTCACCCATACCGACCGGCCGCACCTGCCGATCGTGGCGCTGACCGCGGAGGCGACCGAGGCGGCGCGGCGCCAGTGCGCGGAAGCCGGCATGGACGCTTTCCTGACCAAGCCGGTCGATCCCGGCGCGCTGTTCGCGACCATCGCCCGGCTGGTCGACGGCGGGACCCAGGCCGCCGCGCCGGTTCCGGTCTGGGCCGTTTCCGCCGCCGCGACCGGTCCCGCGGCCCTTCGGAGCGGGACGGAACCGGCGCCGGGACAAGCGCAGGGCCAGGACGAGCCGAGCATCGACACCGCGGCGCTGGACAAGCTGCGGTCGGTCGACGACGACCCGGCGTTCCTGGCCCAGATTGCCCGCGAGTTCCTGAGCGACGCCGAGGAACTGGTCGGCGAGCTGGAGCACGCCTGGGCGTCCGGCGACCTCCACGCCTTCAAGGACCATGCGCATTCCTTGCGCAGCAGCGCGTCCTATGTCGGCGCGGCACCCATGGTGCGCCTGCTGCTGTCCTGCCGCGACCTGTCGCGCGACGAGCTGGCCGAGGAGGGATACCGGCGGGTGAAGGACATCCAGGCGGAGTTCGTCCGCGTGCGGGCGGCGCTTCGCGAGCTGGCGTGACGGCGGGACCGCCGCCGCCCTCAGGAAGATTTCTCCGCCAACCGGCTATCCTGCGCCGCGAACTGCTCGGCACGGATGGCTCGCCAGACGTCGAGCGCGGCGAAGATTTCCGTGTACAGGTCGTCGTACGTCCAGAATCGGATCGGGCATGCGGCGATCGTCGTCTTTTCGCTTCGCCAATGCAGCCGTGAGCTGTCGGTCGGTCCCAGGAAGCTGCTTCGTCCGCAAACCGTCAGACAGGTCTCTGAAACATAGTCCGACCCGAACACATTCTTGTACAAGTTGCTGTGCTGATTGTCGTTCGTGGCCCACCTCCAATCGGAAACCTGGCTAAAGGCGTGCTGAAGCTCGCCCCCCCCAATCCCTGAGTTGGGCGGAGCCCTTTTTTCGACTGAAGATGCTGTTGGGTGATCCGCCGTCGAACTCGACCAGCACGAAATGCTTGGCTTTTGCCGACCCCACCACGAGGTCGCCTCGAAAGGCACCCTGAAGCATAAACTCGTGCTTATACCGGTCCGGCTGTCCCTTTCCAGCCGCGAGTTGTATCAACAAGCAAAGATCCTTGCGCGCCTTCAGTTCCGTGACGACCCTGTTCTCCGGAAACTCGGCATTCTGGTCGAGCCAAGCCTTGTATTCATCCAACTCTTTTTCTGCGCGGGCAAAATCAAGTCTCGTCTCGATCAAAAGCCTGTTCGGCATGATTGGGAAATTCGCTCGTGCGCATCGCCGTAAGCACGGTTATCGAAGCGCCATCTCCTTGGGTCACGATACGAACATCACCCATGCGGAGAACCGTATGGCCGCTCTTGTCGTCCACCCGACTTACGGAACCCTCCGACAGGGCCTGCAGCACATCCGCCTCGCTGATGTTCCTCAGCCTTAAGGCGTGAAGCGCATTGCTGGTGAAGCGGACTTCGCACTTCCGGTCACCCGGCTTTTGTGTTGCCTGCGCCATCGCCGATCCAGTCAAAAACCGTCTGCGCATGTTCTGCTTATCGGGACATTCGCTCGAAGGGGACGCCGCGATCATGCTCCATATGATCTCGGGGGCGGCAAGTTTGCAATGGATCAATGAACGGGCGCTTCGGCTTTGTCGGGGTCGCCCCGCTCTACCCATCCTTGCCGATAGGCAGAGGAAAAAAACTGGCCGGCCGCCACGGGTAGTCCGGCCGGCTACATCCGAGCTGTACTGTGACCCGCTGGACGATACCAGGATTCGCCCTGACGGCTTCCCGCTTCGCCATGCCAGCGTCATGACGTTGAACCTGCTGGAGCGCCGCAACGGCTCTGTCCATGCGCGCGGCCGATTCGACACCATGATGGACTGGGAACGAGACGACCTGATCCTGAACATGGGCACGCTGCTGGGCCAGTGCGAACGCGACGTCCAGGAACGGATGATCTGGCACTTCTTCCTGGTCCATGACGATTATGGCCGCCGCGTCGGCGAAGTGCTCGGCATCACCGCCGACGACGTCTGCAACTTGCCGCCGCCGCCCAAGCAGGTGCTGATCGACGAGGACAAGCACCGGCTCCAGAACCTGGGCAACAACGGCGACAAGATCGACCCCACGGTGTGAGGTCAGTGAACCAGTTCCGTGAAGAACCGCAAGGCCACGGCCGAGGAGGTTCGGAGCGAAATGAAGGGTTCGTAGCAGGGAATGCGGCACGACCAGGCCGCCGAGTAGGCTGGCTGAAAGCGGTTGGCCTCTTTCCCGAAGCGGGGGAAGTGCATGATTAAGGGTTGGGGAAAACTTGAACTGTTAGTGGGTAAGGTCATGTCCGCGAAATGTCAGCTTTCCGCAGGAGCGGACACTCCAGCGGTACCCAGAGGTTGGTGCTCACCCCGCACACTGGGCGCACTATCTCAAACCCGCTGAATTCAAGCACAAAGATTTAGGTTTGAGCTTTCTTGTACTATTTTCGAGGTTCTGTGCAGTCAAGTGAATAGGGTGATAACTAATAATGGTCTCTATGCTCACATCAAGTGAGTGCTTTGACCGCACCTGCGAGCCGATTTCGCAATTCGGGAAGGTTCCTAAAGCGGTCAAGGTGCTTGAAATTCGCAATGCTGCGAATAGCAGCCTCGATAATTTTCTTCAGGGATTTCTTCTGTTCTTGACTTAAGGTATGCGAATGCCTATCTACGATTTCCGCATAAATCCGCATTACGGAAAGCGGGTGATAGAGATCGTCATTTTTCCTCGTCAACACCAACTGCAGCAATGATATGGCATCTTGTTCGCGGCTGCCATCCGCGCTGACGCCAGTCTCCCGTGACTGCGTCAACAGCACCCGAGCCTTGTGATTGTCGATCTGATAGGTGTCCCAATTCGTACGACGCCGGGCCAAGCCATAGGCGTTTTCGATGAAGCGGAACGAAATGTCAAACTGCCCGTTGTTCATGGTGCATATTGACCGCTGAACCCAGAACAACGGATCGTCAGCGGCAAATGACAGTAATCGACAGTCGTCATAGAACTTTTCGATGATCGGGTTTTCACGGTCGCTTTTGATAATCCGTCCATAAACCGAGAATTTCAAAAGTCCTTTTGCCATCTTAACAAGATCATGCTCGCTGGCGAAATGGTTGTGGACCGAGATCAGTCCACGCTTCACTACGGCAAGGATGGTTTCAAGATTGAAGACACGCTTGAGGATGAATTCAGCCAGTGCCGTAGACCGAATGCTGACATCGCCTTTGTCGATCAGAACGAGACTGCCGAGTTCGTGCTCGTTTAATGAGGCCCTCAGGTCCTCGAAAGCGCCGGAATAATCGAGCAATTCGGAGAGGAGCCAGACCTGTGACAGATCCTGGTATCCCGCCTGGGTCAGGACCGCACTGAAAATAATGATGTGCTGCGCGCCCTTGTCGAGTTTCTGGATATTGACCAGAAGCTCTTCCACCCTGCTGTGCAGGGCGCCCGTCTCGTAAAGGCTAAGGACGATATCACGCAGCTGGCCGCCGCAGGTGCGCTCCACAAAGTGCAGCTTTTCTGAGGTTGAAAGGTCCGAATAGTTCCCAAGGAGGCCGTTGACAGTGAGGTACTCAACCATTCGCTGCGTCTCGTCGCGTAGCGGGCTGTCGAGGTCGATTTCGATGGATGTCACGTCCGCGAGGCGAGATTTCACCGCGGAAGCCGATGTGTCGAGGAAGATCGTTCGAACGGTGGCCAGGACAACAATGCTGCTTTTCCTCATTCTTAAGATCGCAGTCGGCAGTTTGGGGAACCGCATGACATCGTCGAAGATTAGCAGCGCGGGCTCGTCCAGTGCTTGCAGATAGGCAAGAACGTCGCCAATATTGTTTGGCTCTCGCTGGAATTTAAAGACGCGGTAGTTCTTCTGGGCGTATAAATATCCAATCTGGTACGAAAAAACTGTCTTGCCATTACCGATGTCACTGTTAACCAGGATGGGAATATTACCGGATGCATGATTGCCGGCGCGAGCATAAGCTCGTCGGCTACGCGATATTGTATACGATCCTAGTTCGCCGGAAATATCGGCTTGCGACAGTTTGTCCAAATCCAGCGACCCGGCGATAAGAAGACGTTCGATGTCGGGCGCCGAGATAGATGCCGTAACCTTTGGGGTAAAGAATATCTCCTGCATAGCGACGGGAAGCGCCGTGTAGGATTTGACGGGTTCTCCTGGCCGCTTCGTTCCCAAATGGGTGGCCAAGGCCGAAAGTCCGATGGGATGCGCCGTTCCAAACTTGTTCATGCGCGTAAGGATCGGCTGCTTCGTGCTGGGGCGGTTCACAAAGTGGATCTTTCGCAGGACTTCGGGAGGCATGAGACCAAGAAGTCTGCGGATGTCGATATCAGTCAGCGAGAACCCGACGAAGATGACGCTTGAAGCAGCGAGCACGTCGTCGTGGAAGGCGCGCATCCACGGAGATTTCAGAAAGGGAGAGTTATCCCGCTGCCGCTCCGTTAACAGGAATGTTGCCGCGAACTCGTGGGCCGACGCTCTGCCTATGTTGCCATAAATGTGCAGGAGTTGGGTCGTCCCGGGTATTGGCTGGCTTACCGGGTCGTTCGCACCATGCGTCGTGACTGGCTTGCGGTTGTCCGCGCAGATCGTCTCGATGACGTCGTCGTAGTTGGTCGTGTATATCCTTCTCCAAGGCTGGGTGACGATGGTCGCTTGATCGTCCGAATATGCTTTGGTCCGGAAGTTCGAATGCAAGGCAATGACGGTTGCCTCGTCGCCGTGGACTTTTTGGAATTCCTCCGCCGCAGTGTCCAGATCATATCCATCCGACGAAGTGATATCTACTTTGCCGAGCAGATAGCTGATCAGCGCTGTGACGTCCTTGATGTCTTCATCATTGGTGTTCGTGGCTTCGGCGGAAAAGCCAGCGCCCAAGAATAGGATGGATGTGCCGGCTTCAATTGTAACCGTTGCGGGCAGATTCATCGTGCTGAGCACCCCAAAAAAATTTACTCTAGAGGGAAGCACATTGCATGGTAGTTTCGCAACATCGATGAAATTTTTTTAGATTTAGAATGGCCGGATTTTATCGCGTGAGCTGAGTTCTCCCAAAAAAAGAAACCGCGCTGCTGATGTTTCTCAACTTATCAGAGAAAGATCTTAGTGTCGTGTCTGGGATGGTTCAGAAGCAATCATCCGTGCTTGGGGCTTCAGCCGGTCCATAAGGATCAATGGCCGAAAGTTGTTAATTTCCCGTATCACCTGCGGCTGACACCCTCGCCGTGCTCTGCCCGCACATCGTCCCACAGCTAGGCCCCGCGTCCGCCACTCTCAACCCCTCCCACCCCCCCCCCCCCCCGCCCGAACGATCCACCGACTGCCGGTTGCCCCGCCCCGACCCCCGTCGTACAAATACCTCCAGACAGGACAAAAAGTCGCGGGAGGAACGCACGACATGATCGCCACCATCGCCATGCCCAAGCTGATGCTGATCGGCGGCGGCTCCATCGGCCAGGTCGCCGATATGCTGGGTCGCCTGGGCATCCGGCGCCCGCTGATCGTGACCGATCCCTTCATGCGCGACAGCGGGGCGATCGCCCGGCTGACCGATCCGCTGAAGGCGGCCGGCATTCCGTTCGAGGTGTTCGCCGACACCGTGCCCGATCCCACCACCGACGTGGTCGATGCCGGTGCCCGCATGCTCTCCGGCGGCGGGTTCGACGGGATGATCGCGCTGGGCGGCGGCTCGCCGATCGACACCGCCAAGGCCATGGGCGTCCTGGCCGCCAATCCCGGCCGCATGCGCGACTACAAGGTGCCCAATCCGATCCCCAACGAGGGCGTGCCGCTGCTCGCCATCCCGACCACCGCCGGGACCGGGTCGGAGGTGACCAAGTTCACCGTCATCACCGATACCGAGACCGACGAGAAGATGCTGATCGCCGGCAACGGCGTGATCCCCCAGGGCGCCATCGTCGATTACGAGCTGACGCTGACCTGCCCCTTCCGCCTGACCGCCGATACCGGCATCGACACGCTGACCCACGCGATCGAGGCCTATGTCAGCCGCAAGGCCAACCCGTTCTCCGACAGCATGGCCTTGGCCGCCATGGCCCGCGTCGCGAAGCACCTTCGCACCGCCTGCTTCGAGCCGGACAACCGCGAAGCCCGCGAGGGGATGATGCTGGCGGCCAACCAGGCCGGCATCGCCTTCAGCAACGCCTCGGTCGCCCTGGTCCACGGCATGAGCCGCCCGATCGGCGCCCATTTCCACGTGCCGCACGGCCTGTCCAACGCCATGCTGCTGCCGGCGGTCACCGCCTTCTCCCTCCCCACGGCGACGGCCCGCTATGCCGACTGCGCCCGCGCCATGGGGGCCTGCGCGCCCGACACCGACGACGAGCAGGCCGGCATCGCCCTGCTGGGCGCCCTCGTCTCCCTCAACGCCGACCTCAAGGTGCCGACCCCGCAGGCCTACGGCATCGACGAGAGCCGGTTCATGTCGATCCTGCCCCTGATGGCGGAGCAGGCGCTGGGCTCCGGCTCGCCGGCCAACAACCCGCGCGTGCCGACCGCGGAGGAGATCGTCAGCCTCTACCGCGACGTCTACGCGGCCTGACCGGAACCGGAGAAGGGGAGGGAACCCAGCCATGACCGAGCGGAACGGGGGTGACCGGCACGGGACCGACTGGCGGGAGCACGGCGTCCGCGTCGTGCGCGGCGACCAGCTCGACACCAACACGCCGCAGACGCCCGGCATGAACCGGGCGGCCGCCATCAACCACGCCCGCGTCGGGGCGCAGAAGCTGTGGGCCGGGACGGTCACGATCCATCCCGACGCCAAGACCGGCGCCCACCATCATGGCGAGCTGGAAAGCGTCATCTACGTGGTGCGCGGGCGCGCCCGCATGCGCTGGGGCGAGGCGCTGGAATACACGGCGGAGGCCGGGCCGGGCGACTTCATCTATGTCCCGCCCTTCGTCCCCCACCAGGAGATCAACGCCAGCGCCGACGAACCGCTGGAATGCGTCCTGGTCCGCAGCGACCAGGAAGCCGTCGTCGTCAACCTGGACATTCCCATGGTGGAACAGCCCGAAACCGTCGCCTGGGTCGATCCGATCCACAAGTGACGTCAGGCCGGGACGACAGTCCTACGATTGGCCCGTGCGGAGGAGTTTGTTCTTGTTATGTTCTGGCAATGAACATAAAATACAAGGCATGCTCCCTCCAGCGCCGAAGGCCAGCGCCATGCCGACGACCTCCACTCCACTGCCAACTCCGCCGCCCAGGCCGCCGCCCAGGCCGCCGCCCAGCCCGCCATCCATCCTGCCATTCAGCCCACGGCCCCGGTTCCGGTCATCACCCTGACCCCGCGGCAGGAGGCGTTCTGCCAGGCCATGGCCGCCAATGTCGGCGGAGCGGAGGCCGCGCGTCGCGCCGGCTACTCCCCCAAGGGCGCCAAGCAGCGCGGCGCCTACCTGATGACCCAGCCGGAGATCCGCATCCGGATCGACCAGCTCCGGGCGTCCCGCAGTTCCGGTGTCCAGGCCGACCTGGAGGAAGCCGCCGAAACGGTCAAGGCCATCATCGCCGAGGCGATGGAGAAGAAGTCGCTGTCCCTGGCCTTCCGCGCGGTCGAGCTACGCCTCAAGCTGCGCGGCGTCATCCAGGACAGGCGCATCCCGCACCACTTCGTAGCCCAAGTCCCCCATCCTGACGCCGACCTGGAGCGGCTCGACTTCGACCCGGCCGAGGACGACGATCACCGCCGCGATGGCTGCCGCGACCTCCCCAAAGCCGTCTCGCCCGCCTTACCCCCGTCCTCCGCGGCGAAGCCGGGGATGAGGCCGAAGATAGTGACCCGGCATAGTGACCCTCGCGCCGGGGAGGGCCGCCGTTTCGGCGACACCCTGGCCGCCGCCACCTCGCACGCGGCCCTCATGCCGGTATCCCTGCCGATGCCGGTAGCCGCCGGTGCCCGCCGCGCATAGCCCGGCGTTCGCCCGAAGGCGGGCGCCGGCACCGCGCATCGACCTTCCGGCCGCGCCGCCGGCGTCACCTTCCGTCCCGAACCTCCCGGCCCGTTCCCGGTCAGGCCCGGCCGTAGGTGTCGGTCAGGCGGACGATGTCGTCCTCGCCCAGGTACGACCCCGACTGCACCTCGATCAGGTTCAGCGTCACCTTGCCCGGGTTCTCCAGCCGGTGGACGGCGCCCAGCGGGATGTAGATCGACTCGTTCTCGCGCAGCAGAACCTGGTCGGAATCCCGGGTGACCAGCGCCGTGCCGTTGACCACGACCCAGTGCTCCGCCCGGTGATAATGCTTCTGCAACGACAGCGTGGCGCCGGGCTTGACCGTCAGGCGCTTGACCTGGAACCGCTCGCCCTCGTGCAGGCACTGGTAGAAGCCCCACGGGCGGTGGACCCGGCTGTGGATCTTCGCCTCCGGCCGGCCTTCCTTCTTCAGCCGCTCGACCACCTTCTTGATGTCCTGCACCTTGTCGCGGCTGGCCACCAGGATGGCGTCGTCGGTCGCGACCACCACCACGTCGTCGAGCCCGACCACGGCGGTCAGCACGCCCTCGGACCGGACATAGCAGTTGCGCGCGTCCTCGGTCATCACGTCGCCGACGAACACGTTGCCGTTCTCGTCCTTGGCGCCGATGTCCCACAGCGCCGACCAGGCGCCCACGTCGGTCCAGCCGATCGTGGCGGGAACCACCACGGCGGCGTCGGTCCGCTCCATCACGGCATAGTCGATGGAGATGCTGGGGGCCTTGCCGAAGGCTTCCGGGTCCAGGCGGAAGAAGTCCAGGTCGCGGGAGCCCTTGGCGATCGCCTCGCGGCAGGCGGCGACGATGGCGGGTTCGAACTTCTCCATTTCGGCCAGCAGCTTGGCGGCGGAGAACAGGAACATGCCGCCGTTCCAGAAATGCCCGCCCGCGGCCAGCATGTCGGCGGCCTTGCCGATGCCCGGCTTCTCCACGAAGGCGTCGACCTGGAACACGCCCCCGTGGCCGGTCAGCTCGGCGCCCTGGCGGATATAGCCATAGCCGGTCTCCGGCGCGGTCGGCGTGATGCCGAAGGTGACCAGGTTGCCGGCGGCGGCGGCGCTCGCGGCGGCGGCCACCGCCGCGTGGAACGCCTCGGCGTCGCGGATCACGTGGTCGGCCGGCAGCAGCAGAAGCAGACCGTCGGGGTCCTGCTCGGCGATGAGCAGTGCCGCCACGGCCGCCGCGGGGGCGGTGTTGCGGCCGGTCGGCTCCAGCGCGATGGCGGACGGCGTGACCGCGATCTGGCGGAGCTGTTCCGCGATCACGAACCGGTGCTCGTCGTTGCAGATCACCAGCGGCGGCGCGAAACCCTCGCCCGCGACGCGGCCCACGGTGTCCTGGAGCATGGTCCGCTCGCCGACCAGCGGCAGCAGCTGCTTCGGATAGCTTTCCCGCGAGATCGGCCAGAGGCGCGATCCGGAGCCGCCGGAAAGCAGAACGGGATGGATGGTCGGGGCACTGTTGATGGGGGGCATGATCTCAGCTTGTCCGTGTCCGTTTGACACCGTGTCTGTTTGACACAATGCAGCATAAGCAGGAGAATTTCAGGATTTTTTCGAATAGGAGCCGTGATCGATAGGGTGTATCGCAAGACGATCCAGCCTTTCGATCACGGCTTGCGCCGGAATAGCGGTCATGTCACGCCCCCCGAACTCTTGCGCCGTGACGGCGCCGCCCGAGGTTACCTTCGGTTGGAACTTCGTCGCCGGCGTCGGTCCGAAAAGGGTAACCAAAGGTATGTCGGCGGCGCCGAACATGTGGCTGACGCCGCTGTCGTTGGCGACCGCGGCGGCGAAGCGGCGCGCCAGCGCGATGGTCCGCAGCGGCGTGAACTCGTCGCCCCAGACCTGCCGGTCCTGCTCGGGGAACAGCGCCTCCGGGACCGCCTCCCTCAGCTGGGGAAGCCATTCCAGCTCGTCGGGGCCCAGGATGAAGACGGGCACCCGGCCCCGCTCGACCTGCGCCCGGGCGACCGCGACGAAGCGGTCCAGCGGCCAGCATTTGAACCGCTTGCCGGCGCCCGGCGCCAGGCCGACATAACGGGGACCCGGCGGCAGCGCCGCCTCGGCCTTCGCGACCAGCGGCTCGGGCAGGCGCAAGCCGGCCTCCACCTTCGGCACCGAGCCGGCGGCCAGCCTCAGCAGGTCCGCCAGCCGGTCCACCATGTGCGGCGGGCGGATCTGGCTGGGCGGCGGCTTGGCGTCCGACAGCCGGAAGCCCAGGGCGCCGGACACGAACAGGTCGTGCGGCATCCGCCGGATGGTCAGGGTGCGCCACAGGGTCGTCTGGGTGTCGATGATCACGCCGAACCGCTCGCGGAAGGGCAGGGGCTTCAGCAGTCCGGCCATGCCCGCGCCGATCCCGCTGTCCTGGCGGAACTCGTCGATCAGCCCGTCCATCAGCGGCTGGAGCCGGCCGGCATAGACCGTCTTGCGCGTCGTGATCCAGGTGATCCGCGCCGACGGATAGGCCGCGCGCACCATTCGCACGAAGGGCAGCTTGTACAGCCCGTCGCCGATGATCTCCTCATAGCTGAAGACGGCGACGCTGTCGGGGGGCGGCCGGTCCGGTCGCCGGTTCATGGTCGTGGCCAAAGCATGATCCCGCCCGGCCGCTCAGTACGCGGCGTAGGATTTCTCTTCCAGGATCGGGCTGTCCAGCAGCTCGTTGATCCGGCGCTTGACCGCCGCCCGCCGGTCGTTGGTGTGGTAGACGGCGCGGGCCAGCTCGATGAAGGCCGGGCCGAAGTCGCGCGCCCGCTCCAGGTCGCGGATGTCGTCCTCGATCTTCCACAGGCTCTCGTTGATCGCCTTCAGCTCGGCGGTCAGGGCGGTCAGGTCCCCGCTCGGCGGCACCTGCTCCGCCAGCACGCGCGACAGCACGTCGTACTCGTGCTCGACGTTGCGCAGCTTGGCGGGGTCGCCGATGTTGGCCTTCTTGATCTCCAGGATCGTCAGCTTGTCGATCAGCTCGCCGGGAGCCACTTCAATCAGGATAGCCATCGCGTCATTCCTGCGAGGTTGCCACTATCGTTCCGTCCGCTTCCTAGCACAGCCGGAGCCCGCCCGCCACTCAGGCACGGACCGTGTCCCACAGCCGGCGCACCGTCGCCTCGACCGCGTCCACCGTCAGGCCGCCCATCAGCGACACCCCTTCGCGCATCGCCTCCGGGATCTTCGCCGACAGGGTCTCGAACGGCTCGGGCGCCTGCGCATAGTCCGCATGCTTTCCCCACGGGCGGTAGTGATGGGCCGGGGTCGGGCCGAACAGCCCCACGGTCGGCACCCCGGCCGCCGCCGACAGGTGCATCTGGCCGCCGTCGTTCCCGACATACAGCGCGCAGCGCTGAAGGCAGGCCGCGGCGACCAGCAGCGGCGTGTTGCTCATCAGGTCGATCCGGCGCTCGGGATCGACCGCCGCCAGCACCGGCTCCGCCTGGGCGCGCTCCGCGGGGGATCCGATCACCGCGACCCTGCCGCCGGGCAGGATGCCGCCAGGGCCGGTCAGGCGCCGCGCCAGTTCCGCGAACCGCTCCGACGGCCAGCGCTTGTGCTCGTGGGTCGAGCCCGGACCCAGCGCCAGCACCGGCGGGCCGTCGGGCACCAGCCCGGCCGCCGCGGCGTGGTCGGCGCCTCCGATCCACAGTCGGGGATCGGGCGGCGGGTCCAGGTCCAGGACCCGGCCGATCTCCTCCACCCGGTGGAGCCGCAGGCCCTTCGCCCGGCCGACCCGGCGCACCTCGCGCGCCGCCAGCGCGCGGGACACGGCGGAGTTCCGCAGGTCGACCACCAGGTCCCAGCGGGTGCCGACCGTGGTCAGCCACAGGTCCAGCCAGTGGCGGTGGTGCTTGCGCTTCTCCATCACGATCACGCGCTCGATGCACGGCGTCTCGGCGAGCAGCGGCGCCACGATCCGCCCGCACACGACGGTCATCCGGGAGTCGGGGTGGCGCTCGATCAGGTATGCCAGCAGTCCGCTGGACAGGATGAAGTCGCCGATGCGGCTGTTGCCGATGAACAGAATGCGCAAGACATGCCCCCGAAGTCCCCGTGCCGCGCCAAGAAGCCACCTTGCCAAAGGCGCCGCACGTCAATACGTGATGATTTCGGATCGCGATAGCCCCTTCCCTCGACCGCCGGTGGAGCCGAGCCATGAATCCTTCCTACGTCACCCTGGCCCCGCGCGGCATCCTGGCGATCGGCGACGCCGACCGCACCGCCTTCCTCCAGGGGCTGGTGACCAACGACGTCACCCCCGTCGGCCCCGCGCGCGCCGTCTATTCCGCCCTGCTGACGCCGCAGGGCAAGTTCCTGCACGACTTCTTCATCGCCGCCCTCGGGGACAGGCTCCTGCTGGACTGCGAGGCGGAACGGCTGGCCGACCTCCAGCGGCGGCTCAAGATGTACAAGCTGCGCTCCAAGGTCGCGCTGGAGGACGAGAGCGCCCGCTTCTCGGTCACCGCCCTGTTCGGCGGCGGCGCCCTGGAAGCCTTGGGCCTGCCGGCGGAGCCGGGCGCCGCGGCGGCGCTCGGCGACGGCGTCGCCTTCACCGATCCGCGCCTTCCCGGGCTCGGCGCCCGCGCCATCCTGCCCCGGGGAACCGAGGCCGAAGCACTGGAGGGCAGGGGGTTCCGGCCGGCGGCGCCCGACGCCTACGAGCGGCTCCGGCTGGAGCAGGGGATTCCCGACGGCAGCCGGGACATGCTGGTCGACAAGGCGATCCTGCTGGAGAACGGCCTCGACGAGCTCAACGCGATCTCCTGGCAGAAGGGCTGCTACATGGGGCAGGAGCTGACGGCCCGGACCCGCTACCGCGGGCTGGTCCGCAAGCGCCTGATGCCGGTCGCCGTCGAAGGCCCCCTGCCGGAGCCCGGCGCCCTCGTCATGCTGGGCGACAAGGAGGCGGGGGAGATGAGGACCGGCACCGGCGACCGGGCCCTGGCCCTGCTCCGGCTGGAGGAGGTCGAGCGCGCCAGGGCCGAGGGCCTGCCCCTGCTGGCCGGCGAAACCCGCATCGTCCCGCACCGGCCGGACTGGGCGGCCTACTGAGGCGCCGCAACGGAATTTCGTAGCGACTGTGGAATTGTTGCCCGCGGGGCATGTTGAAAGGGGTGAAGAAACGGACTGTTCAACAGACCAGAGGAGTTCTTCGATGCGTAAGGAACTGATCGGCGCCGCTTCGGCCATTGCCCTGATGACGGGCGCCGCCTTCGCTCAGGGCACTTCGACCACTGATCCGTCCGCCACGCCCGCAGTTCCGCCCGCCGCCGTCGACGGCATGCCGGCCACCGGCGCGGTCAGCGCCGAGGAGATGATCGGCGAGGATGTCGTGGGCAGCGACGGGGAGGAGATCGGCTCCGTCGAGGACGTGATCATCGATCCCGCGTCGGGCGAGCCAAGGCAGCTGGTGATCGCCAGCGGCGGCTTCCTCGGCATCGGCGAGAAGCGGATCTCGGTCGATTTCTCCCAGGTGCAGGTCCAGACCGAGGATGACGGGGAACCGGAAAGCCTGACCCTCTCGAACATGACCCAGGCCGACGTCGAGGCGATGCCGGAATTCCAGTACAGCGACACCATGACCACCCTGAACCGCAGCGGCGACGCCGGCATGAGCGGCAGCACCGCCACCACCCGGGGCGCCGAAGGTGAATCGGGCAACATGGGAGCCGGCGGCATGACGGGAGGCACCGGCGGCACCGGCGCCACGACCGGCGGCGGCAGCTCGCAGTAAGCTTCAATGTTAAGCAGAACCGGGGACGCGCGGGGGACCGACAACCTTGCGTAACCTGGGAGGACCCCCGGAGCAGCGCTCCGGGGGTCTCTCAGTTCAGGGTCAACAGCAACCGTCGGGCGACCGCCCGAAGCTCCCCGAAGGGGGCGGCCTCCGGTCCCAGGTCCAGCGGGCCGGCGCGGCGGATGCCTTCGCGGCCGAACCGCTCGCGGACCGCTTCGGCCAGCCAGCTCCGCGCCTGGGCATGGCGCAGGCGCTTCAGGCGCCCGGTCTCGGCCAGCCAGGCGGCATGCCCGTCCACGGTGGCGATCAGCTCGCCGACGCCCTGGCGCTGCTGCACCGACAGGGCCAGCACCGGGACCGTCCAGCCGCCGCGCGCCTCCTCGGCGAGGCTGAGCGCGCCGCGGACGTCGGCGCGGGCGCGTTCCGCCGCGGCTCCCATGTCGGCCTTGGTCACGACGACGATATCCGGGATCTCGACGATGCCGGCCTTCATGAATTGCAGGCTGTCGCCCGAGCCGGGCTGGACGCAGAACACGACCGTGTCGGCCGTCCCGGCGATGTCGGTCTCCGACTGGCCGACGCCCACCGTCTCGATCAGCACGATGTCGTAGACGGCCCGCATCAGCACCATGGCGGCGACCGTCAGGCCCGCCAGCCCGCCCAGCCGGTCGCGCGCCGCCATGGAGCGGACGAAGCAGCCGGCATCCTCCGGATCGGTGCCCAGCCGGGTGCGGTCGCCCAGCAGGGCGCCGCCGCTGCGCCTGGACGACGGATCGACCGCGATGCAGCCGACCGTCTTGCCCAGCCGGCGGTATTCGGTGATCAGCGCGCCGGTCAGCGTCGATTTGCCGACGCCGGGCGGGCCGGTCAGCCCGATCACGTGGGCGATCGGGTCCTTGTAGGCGGAATCCAGCAGGTCCGCGGTGGCGGCGCCGTCGGGATCGCGCTCGATCCCGGCCAGCGCCGCCGCCAGGGCCGCCTTCTCTCCGCGCGCGAGCGCGTCGCGGAGCTTGGCCAGCATGCCGGTCAGTCCCGGTTCGTCCGCTCGGTCGACAGCGCCGCCTGCGCCGCCGCCAGCCGGGCGATCGGAACGCGGTAGGGCGAGCACGAGACGTAGTCGAGGCCGACGGTCTCGCAGAAATGGACCGAGGCCGGGTCGCCGCCATGCTCGCCGCAGATGCCGAGCTTGATGTCGGGCCGGGTGGCCCGGCCGCGCTCGGCCGCGATCTTCACCATCTCGCCGACGCCCTCGACGTCGATGGTCACGAACGGGTCGTGCTCCAGGATGCCGCCGCGCTGGTAGTCCGGCAGGAAGCTGCCGGCGTCGTCGCGGCTGATGCCGAAGACGGTCTGGGTCAGGTCGTTGGTGCCGAAGCTGAAGAACTCGGCCGTCTCCGCGATCTCGCCGGCGCGCAGGCAGGCCCGCGGCAGCTCGATCATGGTGCCGACCAGGTATTCGATCTGCCGGCCGCTGCTGCTGATCACCTCGCTGGCGACCTTGTCGATCACCGCCTTCAGGATGTCGAACTCCTTCCGGGTGCCGATCAGCGGGATCATGATCTCGGGGATCACGGTCTCGCCGGACTCCTTGAAGACCTGGACCGCCGCCTCGAAGATCGAGCGGGCCTGCATCTCGTAGATCTCCGGGAAGGAGATGCCGAGACGGCAGCCGCGGTGGCCGAGCATCGGGTTCGACTCGTGGAGCTGCGACGCCCGGTGCCGCACCTTCAGGATGTCGGTGCCCGCCGCCTTGGCGACCTCCTCCATCTCCGCGTCGGAGTTCGGCAGGAACTCGTGCAGCGGCGGGTCGAGCAGGCGGATGGTGACCGGCAGGCCCTTCATGATGGTGAACAGCTCGACGAAGTCCTGGCGCTGCATCGGGGCGATCTTGGCCAGCGCCGCGCGGCGGCCCTGCTCGGTCTCGGCCAGGATCATCTCGCGCACCGCGACGATGCGGTCGGCGTCGAAGAACATGTGCTCGGTGCGCGACAGGCCGATGCCCTCGGCGCCGAACTTGCGGGCGGTGCGGGCGTCGAGCGGGGTCTCCGCGTTGGTCCGGACCTTCATGCGGCGGATCTCGTCGGCCCAGCCCATCAGGGTGGCGAAGTCGCCCGACAGCTCCGGCTGGATCGTCGGGACGGCGCCCAGCATGACCTCGCCGGTGGAGCCGTCGATGGTGACGGTGTCGCCGGCCTTGATGGTGACGCCGCGGACGCTGACGGTCTGCGCCTTGTAATCGACCCGCAGGTCGCCGGCGCCGGCCACGCAGGCCCGGCCCATGCCGCGGGCGACCACGGCCGCGTGGCTGGTCATGCCGCCGCGGGTGGTCAGGATGCCGCGGGCGGCGTGCATGCCGTGGATGTCCTCGGGGCTGGTCTCGATCCGGCACAGGATCACCGATTCGCCGAGCTGGGCCTGGGTCTCGGCCTCGTCGGCGCTGAACACCAGCTTGCCCGACGCGGCGCCGGGGGAGGCCGGCAGGCCGCGGGCGATGACGGTGCGCTGGGCCTTGGGGTCCAGGGTCGGATGCAGGAGTTGGTCGAGCGAGGCCGGGTCGATCCGCTTGATCGCCTCGGCATGGTCGATCACGCCCTCGTCCGCCAGGTCCACCGCGATCTTAAGCGCGGCGGCGGCGGTGCGCTTGCCGGTCCGGGTCTGAAGCATGTACAGCTTGTTCTGCTGCACCGTGAACTCGATGTCCTGCATGTCCCGGTAGTGGCCTTCCAGCCTCAGGCGCACGGCGTCGAGCTGCTTGAAGACCTCGGGCATGACCTCTTCCATGGACGGCAGGTCGGACTTGTTGGCCTGCTTGCCGGCGATGGTCAGGTGCTGCGGGGTGCGGATGCCGGCGACCACGTCCTCGCCCTGGGCGTTGACCAGGTACTCGCCGTAGAACGCGTTCTCGCCGGTGGAGGGGTTGCGGGTGAACGCCACGCCGGTGGCGCAGTCGTCGCCCATGTTGCCGAACACCATGGCCTGGATGTTGACCGCGGTGCCCCATTCGGCGGGGATGTCGTGCAGGCGCCGGTAGGTGATCGCGCGCTGGTTCATCCAGGAGCCGAACACCGCGCCGACCGCGCCCCACAGCTGCTCCTGGACGTCCTGCGGGAAGGGACGGCCCAACTCGTGCTGGACGACCTGCTTGTAGCCCTCGATCACTGCCTGCCAGTCGGCGGCGGTCAACTCGGTGTCGAGCGTGATGTCGCGGTCGCGCTTGACGTTCTCGAGAATGTCCTCGAAGTGGTGGTGCTCAACGCCCAGCACGACGTTGCCGTACATCTGGATGAAGCGGCGGTAGCTGTCATAGGCGAAGCGCGCGTCGCCGCTGCGCTTGACCAAGCCCTGCACCGTCACGTCGGTCAGGCCCAGGTTCAGCACGGTGTCCATCATGCCCGGCATGGAGGCGCGGGCGCCGGAGCGCACGGAGACCAACAGCGGGTTCTCGGGATCGCCGAAGCCGGCGCCGATGCTGCGCTCGACGGTGGCCAGCGCCTCCGCGACCTGGTCCTTCAGGTCGGACGGGTAGGTCCGGTCGTGTTTGTAATAATAGGTGCAGACATCGGTCGTGACGGTGAAGCCGGGCGGCACGGGCAGGCCCAGATTGCTCATCTCCGCAAGGTTGGCGCCCTTGCCGCCGAGCAGGTTCTTCATGTCCGCCCGGCCTTCGGCCTTGCCGTCGCCGAAGCTGTAGACCCAGCGGGTTGTGACCTGATTACCCATGGTGCTCCCCGGTAACTCCTGTGATGGACTCAAATACTGGATTGGCCGTGGTTAACAATCACCCCGGCGAAATGCTCCAGGACTATTCCGCGAGTTGTTGGATGGAACATGGCTTTGCATATCATCATATGCGAACCGCCGCACCTGTCCCTCGATCCCTAACCTTCGATCCTGGAGAAATCCGCGATCCGATTCAAGGTCGCGGGAATCTGGCTCAGGAGACGCAGACGGTTTACTCGGAGGGGGGGCTGGTCGGCATTGACCGTCACCTTGTCGAAGAAGGCGTCCACCGGCGCGCGAAGCGCCGCCAGCGCGCCCATGCAGCCGGCGAAATCCTCCGTGGCCAGCAGGGGCACCGCGGCGCGCTCGGCCTCGGCCAGCGCCTGGAACAGCGCCTTTTCCTCCGGCTGCTCCAGCAGGCCGGCCTCGGGCGCGCCGCCGTGGGTGGTCCCGTCCTTCTTTTCCTCGATCCGGACGATGTTGGTGGCCCGCCGGTAGGCGGTCAGCAGGTTGGCGCCGTCGTCGGTACCCAGGAAGCCCTGGAGCGCCTGGACCCGCGACAGCAGGCGGACCAGGTCGTCCTCTCCGCCGAGCGCGAACACGGCGTCCACCAGGTCGTGGCGGACGCCCCGGTCGCGCAGCACGACCTTCAGCCGGTCGGCGAAGAAGTCCAGCAGCTGCGGCCCGACCTGGGCGGCCGGCACCAGCTTCTCGGCCCGGTACAACCCGTGGGCGATGTCGAACACGCGGCCCAGGTCCAGCCGCAGCCCGTTGTCCACGATCAGGCGGATCAGGCCGAGCGCAGCGCGCCGTAGCGCGTAGGGATCCTTGGAGCCGGTCGGCCGCTCGTCGATCGCGAAGAACCCGACCAGGGTGTCCAGCTTGTCGGCCAGGGCCACGGCGACGCTGACCAGCGCCGTCGGGCAGCGGTCGTTGGGGCCCAGCGGCTTGTAATGCTCGGCCACGGCGTCGGCGACCTCGGGAGCCAGCCCCTCGCCCAGCGCGTAGTAGCGGCCCATGACGCCTTGGAGCTCCGGGAACTCCCCGACCATGCCGGACACCAGGTCGGCCTTGGCGAGCCGGGCGGCCAGCCGCGCCCGATCGGGATCGCAGCCCGGCACGAAGGCTGCCAACTCGGCGGCCAGGGTCTCCAGCCGGTTGACCTTCTCCGCGACGGTGCCGAGCCGGGCGTGGAAGATCACCGACTCGAGCGCCGGGACCCGCTCCTCCAGCCTGACCTTGCGGTCCTGCTCCCAGAAGAACTTGGCGTCGGACAGCCGGGCGCGCAGGACGCGCTCGTTGCCGGCGATCACCGCGGCCCCGCCGTCGGACGTGACCATGTTGGCGACCACCACGAAGCGCGGCGCCAGCGCGCCGGTCGCGTCGGTCGTGGCGAAATATTTCTGGTGGGTCCGCATGGAGGTGGTCAGCACCTCCGGCGGGACGTCCATGAACTGCTGGTCGATGGCGCCGCTCAGCACGACCGGCCACTCGACCAGCCCGGTGACCTCGTCCAGCAATCCCTCGTCCGGCGCCACCACGAGGCCGTGGGCACCCGCGGCCTCCGCCGCGTCGGACGCGATCTTCGCCCGGCGCTCGTCCCTGGACAGGATCACGTGGGTGGACCGCAGGCCCTCGCGGTACTGCTCGAAGCTGCCGGCCTCGACCACGGCGTCGGGCGAGAGGAAGCGGTGCCCCCGGGTGGTGTCGACGAACGTCAGCTCCCCAAGCCCGCCGCCGAGGTCGAACGACCCCTCGACCGCCTTGCCGTCGAATACCGCCAGGACATGGTGCAGCGGACGGACCCAGCGGAAGCCGCCGGTGGCCCAGCGCATGCTCTTGGGCCAGGGCAGCTCGCGGATGGTCTCCGCGATCAGGTCGGGCAGCACCTCGGCGGTGGCGCGGCCGGGCTTCTCCACCACGGCGAACCAGAACGACCCCTTGCCGGTATCGCGCTGCTCGCACTGGTCCAGGCTGGACAGGCCGGCGCCCCGAAGGAACCCGGCGACCGCCTGCTCGGGCGAGCCGACGCGCGGTCCCTTGCGTTCCTCCCGGACGTCGGCGGTGCGCTCCGCCAGACCTTCCACCACCAGCGCCAGCCGGCGCGGGGTCGAGTGGGCCTCGCTCGCGGCGGCCGTCAGGCCGGCGGCCTCCAGCTTGGCGGTGATGAGACGCTGGAGATCCTCGGCCGCGCGAGCTTGCATGCGGGCCGGGATATCCTCGGAGAACAGTTCGATCAGAAGCTGGGGCATGGTTTCCGGCGGTCTGTCAGGAGGTCGGGCCGGCGGCGGACGGTGCCAGCGCCGGGGCCGATGCCGGCAATCCCGCCAGCCAGGCCTCGCAGCAACCCTTGGCAAGCGCCCGGACGCGGCCGATATAGGCGGCCCGCTCGACCACGCTGATCACGCCGCGCGCGTCCAGGAGGTTGAACAGATGGCTCGCCTTGATGCACTGGTCATAGGCGGGCAGGGCCAGCCGGGCGTCCAGCAGCATCCGGCATTCCTCCTCGGCGTCCTTGAAGTGGCGGAGCAGCCGGTCGGTGTCGGCATAGTCGAAGTTGAAGGTGGAGAACTCCACCTCCGACCGCTTGAACACGTCGCCGTAGCGGACGCCGGCGCCGTTAAAGTCCAGGTCGTAGACGTTCTCGACGCCCTGGACATACATGGCGAGCCGTTCCAGGCCGTAGGTCAGCTCGACCGCGACGGGGTCGCACTCGATGCCGCCGACCTGCTGGAAATAGGTGAACTGGGTGACCTCCATGCCGTCGCACCAGACTTCCCAGCCCAGGCCCCAGGCGCCCAGGGTCGGGCTTTCCCAGTCGTCCTCGACGAACCGGATGTCGTGAAGCGCGGGGTCGATCCCCAGGGCGTACAGGCTCTTCAGGTATAGGTCCTGCGCGTCGGCCGGCGACGGCTTCAGGATCACCTGGAACTGGTAATAATGCTGCAAGCGGTTGGGATTCTCGCCGTAGCGGCCGTCCTTGGGGCGGCGCGACGGCTGAACATAGGCGGCGCGCCAAGCCTGCGGCCCCAGCGCCCGCAAGGTCGTCGCCGGGTGGAACGTGCCGGCGCCGACTTCCATGTCATAGGGCTGGAGGATGACGCAGCCCTGTTCCGCCCAGAAATTCTGGAGCTTGAGGATCAGCCCCTGGAAGCTGAGGGGCCGTGTCGCCGCGCTTGCAGGCGCCATGTTCGCTCACACTTTATGATTATGTTGCAGTGCGTGGACGATACGCGGGCAATCTGGCGGAATCAAGTGCAGGAGGCGGTGCGTCGGAGCCGGCGTCGCACGACGGGCGAACGTCAAAGGGCCGCATTATCCACAGATGAACGCAGATGGACACAGATAGGATCGAAAAAACATCTGTGTCCATCTGCGTTTATCTGTGGATGAATGAAATGAACTCTCACCGGTAAGGGCAGTCCGGGCGGCCGCAGGCGCTGGCCTTGGTAGCCGACACGTAGACGCCGCAGGAGGCGCAACGGACCATCTCCTGGGCGTCGCGGGGACGCGGGCGGGGCAGCCCGGCCTCGCGGCGGGCCGCCATCTCGCGCTTCGCCTTGGCGATCGCCTGGGAGCGGGTCACGAACTTGAAGCCGAACCACACGATGGCGATCAGCAGGACTAGGGTGAGGAACTTCAACATGCTTTCTCTTAGTTCCCCGCCCCATGTCGGTCAAGTCAGGCGCCGGTCAAGTCAGGTGCCGATCAGCCCGAGCTGCGGGCTGGAGGCCTGGGCGTAGGTCCGCTTCGGGATGCGGCCGGCCTCCCGGGCGGCGTGCCCCGCCTCCACCGCGGAGCGCATCGCCGCGGCCATGCGGCGCGGGTCGCGGGCTTTGGCCACCGCCGTGTTCAGCAGCACGGCGCTGCACCCCAGCTCCATCGCCAGCGTCGCGTCCGAGGCGGTGCCGATCCCCGCGTCCAGGATGACCGGAACGGAGCTGCGCGCGCAGATCAGCTCGATCGCGTGGGGGTTGGCGATGCCCAGGCCGGAACCGATCGGCGAGCCCAGCGGCATCACCGCCGCCGCCCCGGCGTCGGCCAGCTTCCGGCAGGACACCGGATCGTCGTTGCAGTAGGGCAGCACGGTGAAGCCATCGGCGACCAGCTCCTCGGTCGCGCGCCGAAGCTCCTCCACGTCGGGGTGGAGGGTCTCGCGGTCGCCGATCACCTCCAGCTTGATCCAGTTCGTGTCCAGCGCCTCTCGGGCGAGGCGGGCGGTCAGAACCGCTTCCCGCGCGGTCGAGCATCCGGCGGTGTTGGGCAGCAGGACGTAATCGGATCCCAGCAGGTCGACCATGCTCTCGGCATAGCCTTCCAGGCTGATGCGGCGGATCGACACGGTGACCACCTCGGCGCCGCTCGCCGTGATGGAGTCGAGCATGACCTGTCGGTTCGGATAGCCGGCGGTGCCGATGAACAGGCGGGAGGTGAGCGTGCGGCCGGCGATTTCGAAGGAATCGGGCAGATGGGGCATGGGGTGCTTTCAGGGCTTCGTATCGGGCGTGTCCGGCTTCAGCCGCCGGAGAAGGGGCGGACGATCTCCAGGTCGTCGCCTTCGGCCAGGGCGGTGTCGGCCCAGCGGCCGGCGGGGACGACCGCGCCGTTCAGCGCGACGGCGACGCCGCGGGCTCCGGGAACCACCCCCTTCCCGCGCAGCAGGGCGTCGAGCGTCGGGGCCGCCAGCGGCTCGCGCTGGCCGTTCACCTGGATATGCGGGGGAATATGTCGGGTCATGGAAGTTCCTTCCCACTCTGCGGGCGGCCTGGCGCCGCTCTCTTCGCGAATCGGTCGATGCCGAACGGGCGGATGACGTCGGCGATCCGCCCGGTCAGGATGTGGTCGGAGACGGCGTCGGCGGTGACCGGGGTCAGCAGGATGCCGTTCCGGTGATGGCCGGTCGCCAGGACCAGCCCGTCCAGCGCCGACGGTCCCAGGATGGGGGCGTCGTCGCGCGAGCCGGGGCGGAAGCCGACCCACAGCTCGTCGATCGGCAGTTCCTCGACTCCCGGCAGCGCCCGCCAGGCGCCCTCGAGCAGGGACATGACGCCGCCCGCGGTCAGGTCGGTGTCGAAGCCGCGCTCCTCCACCGTGGCGCCGATCACCAGCCGGCCGTCGCGGCGCGGCACCAGATAGACGCCGGGCGTCCAGACCACATGCCGGAGCAGCGGCTCGCGCGGGTCCATCCGAAGGGCCGCCATCTGGCCCTTGACCGGCCGGACCGGCGGCCGGGCACCGTCGGGCAGACCGGGAATCCCCCGCGACCAGGCGCCCGCGGCCAGCACGGTGACGTCGGCCCGGTGCGTCCCGCCTCCGGCCGCCAGCACGCCGGCGGCGTGCCCGCCCTCGACCAGGATCTCCTCGACCGCCGTGTGTTCATGCAAGCGCCCCCCGGCCCGCTCGAAGGCGGTGCGGAGCGCCAGGGCGACCTTGCGGTTGTCCACCTGATGATCGCGCGGGCTCAGGATCGCCGCCGCCGTGCCGGTGTGCAGATAGGGCTCGCGGCGCTTGACCTCCGCCCCCGTCAGCCACTCATGGCCGAGCCCCAGGCTCTTCTGGAGGTCGAAATTGAAGCGCAGCCGGGCGACGTCGTCGGAGTTCAGGGCCACCACGAGGGTGCCCTCGGTGCGCAACTCGACGTCGATGCCGGAGGCGGCCTGAAGCTCCTCGGCGAAGCCCGGCCACAGGTCCTGGCTGTGCCGGTTCAGCGGCAGCTGGCCCTCCTCGCCGGGCTCGACCTCGACGCCGGCCGCCAGCATCCCCGCGGCGGCATGGCTGGCGCCGCGTCCCGCCTCGCCCTTGTCGAAGATCTCGACCCGGCACCCGGCGGCGGCAAGGCGCCAGCCGATGCCGAGGCCGACCACGCCGGCGCCGACGATGGCGACCGAGGGGCGGTCGGACCGCGGGCCGGTCGGAATATCGGAAATGGATCGCGCTGTCGTCATGGGGGCTCCCTTCGTCGGCATTATCCGAACAGGTTCGATGGGTATGATCTCAGCCGGCCCCTCGAAGGACCGGCACCCCAGCCAGATTTTCCGGACTCGCGTCCGGGGTCGCGACTATGCGGCATGCCCCGGTGTGACCGCAAGGCTTATCGGGCAGCCGCCCAGCCCGGGGGCGCCGCTACAGGCCGAAGCGGGACCACATGGCGCGGTCCTCGACGGCATTGATCATGGCGCTTGCCAGATCGTCGGCGAGGCCGGACGGCGTCAGGGCGGGCAGCGCCGCTTCCGTCCGGATGCGGCCGCGCCACCAGCGGCGCTCGCCATGGACCAGCCGCAGGTTGACCTTTTCGCCGAAGCGGTCGCGCATGACCGATCGCAGGTCGCCGAGCCCGTCGACCAGCCCCAGGTCCAGCGCCTTGGCGCCGGTCCAGAACTCCCCCGAGAACAGGTCCTCGTCGGTCCCCTTCAGGCGGTCGCCGCGCCGGCCGCGGACCATGGCCTTGAAGGCGTCGTGGATCTCCGCCTGGATCGCCTTCAGCCGGACGATGTCCTCGTCCCGCTCGGGCTGGAACGGGTCGAGCATGGCCTTCCGGGTGCCGGAGGTATGTACCCGCCGCTCGATCCCGTAGCGGGCGATCAGGTCCTGGAAGCCGAAGCCCGCGGAAACCACGCCGATCGAGCCGATGATCGAGCTGGGATCGGCGTAGATCTCGTCGGCGGCGCAGGCCAGCCAGTAGCCGCCGGACGCCGCGACGTCCTCCGCGAAGGCGAAGACCGGCACCTTCTTCTCGTCGGCCAGCTGGCGGATGCGTCCCGCGACCAGGGCGGACTGGACCGGCGAACCGCCGGGCGAATTGACCTGGAGCGCCACGGCCTGCTGGCCGGGAACGGAGAAGGCGCGCTGGATGGCGGGCGCCAGGGCCGCCAGGGTGATCCCCGGGCGGAGCGCCCCGCCGGCGCCGATGACGCCGGACAGCCGGAGAACGGAAACGGTGGGGGCGGGCTTGCGACCGAGGGCGGTCATGATACGGCGGATCAGCATGCCGCTTAACATGGGGCGGGCGCCCTGTTTTCAAAGATCCAGCGCGGCGCCGTCGCGCAGGATCGCCTGGGCCGCGCCGGTGAAGCCGCCGTCGGCCTCGTGCAGCACCAGGCCGGGCATCAGGCGGGCGGGGCTGCGGGCTCCCTTGCGCGCGGTCACCACGACGCGGCGGGCCGGCCGGCCGGCCTTGGGCCACAGCGGGACCAGGGTGATCCCGCCGAACCGGCCATGCAGCAGGGCGATCAGGTCGTCCAGCCGGTCGGCCCGGTGGATGACGGTCAGGGTGCCGCGCGGCTTCACCCGGCGGGCGCAGAAGTCCAGCCAGGCCGCCAGGTCGGCCGCACCCTCGCCGTGCGCCAGCGCGCGCCCCGCCTCGGGCGGCGGAGTGTGGGTGCCGGCCTCCTGGAACGGCGGGTTGGTCATCACCCGGTCGAAGGCCGTGGCGGCGATTCCTTCCGGCGGCGCCAGCAGGTCGCCTTCCAGGATGCGGACCCTGTCCTCCAGCCCGTTGGCGCGGACATTCTCCGCCCCGAGCGCCGCGAGCCCGGGCTGGAGCTCCAGCCCGGTGACATCGGCGCCGGGAACCCGCGCCGCCAGGCACAGCGTGGTGGCGCCCACGCCCGCGCCGACGTCGAGCACCCGTTCACCCGCCGCGGCGGGCGTCGCCGCCGCCAGCAGCACCGGGTCGATCGCGGCGCGGTAGCCCCGGGCCGGCTGGAACAGGGCGACCCGGCCGCCCAGCAGCCGGTCGGCGGTCCGGCCGTCGCCTTCAGTCGGGAGCAAGGTGGCCCGTCTCCTCCAGGATCCTGCGGGCCGCGGCGTAATCCTCCTCCGCCACCATCAGGCGCCGCGGGATCGCGCCGATGCTGCCTTCCAGGATGCTGGTGTAGGTGTCGAGCACGACCGCCTCTATGCCGGCGTCGGCCAGCAGGGCCGTCAGCCACGAGAGCAGCACCGGATCGACCGTGCGCAGGAGTTCCTTCATCAATCCCTCTCCGGAAGACGGGCGGAAGGGGCCGGCGAACCTGTCCCCGCCTGCGAATAGCACGGCGGAGGGGCCAGGGAAACGGCAGGCCGCCGCGGCTCCGCATGCGGCGATTTTGACAGCGCACTTGACCAGCGAAGTCCTGTCCTTATGCTCGCTAGCGATTCGTGCCCTGCCACGCCATGCTGGAGACCAAATTGGCGGTCGTCACCAACCTCAGCCTGAAACGATCAAACCCCGACGTGAACGCACTCGATAAGCTGACGGACCTGGTCGCCGACGACCTCAAGGCCTGCAACACCCTGATCATCGACCGGATGCAGTCGCCGGTCGAACTGATCCCCCAGCTCGCCGGATACATCATCGCGGCGGGCGGGAAGCGTCTCCGCCCGGTGCTGACGCTGGCCTCGGCGCGGCTGTGCGGCTACGAGGGGACCCGGCACCAGGCGCTCGCCGCCTGCGTCGAGTTCATCCACACCGCCACGCTGCTCCACGACGACGTGGTGGACGAGAGCGACCTGCGCCGGGGGCTGGCGTCCGCCAACGCCGTGTTCGGCAACAAGGCGAGCGTGCTGGTCGGCGATTTCCTGTTCAGCCGCTCCTTCCAGCTGATGGTCGAGGACGGCTCGCTCGAGGTGCTGCGCATCCTGTCCCACGCCTCCGCGGTCATCGCGGAGGGCGAGGTGCTCCAGCTCACCACGTCCAACGACACCGGCACCAGCGAGCAGGCCTACCTGGACGTCATCCGCGCCAAGACGGCGGAGCTGTTCGCCGCCGCCTGCCAGATCGGCGCGGTGGTGGCGTCGCGCCCGGCGGTGGAGGGCGACGCCCTGTTCGCCTACGGGCTCAACCTCGGCATCGCGTTCCAGCTGGTCGACGACGTGCTGGACTATTCGGCCCTGCAGGCCCGGCTGGGCAAGACGGTCGGCGACGATTTCCGCGAAGGCAAGATCACCCTGCCGGTGATCCTCGCCTACCGCCGCGGCAGCGACGAGGACCGCGCCTTCTGGCACCGCACCGTCGAGGAGATGGAGCAGGGCGACGGCGACCTGGACCGCGCCATCGCGATGATGAACCAGCACGGGACGCTGCGAGACACCGTGGAGCGCGCCCGGCACTACGGCGCCATCGCCCGCGACTCCCTCGGCATTTTCCCCGACGGGCCGGAGAAGCGCGCCCTGCTGGACGTCATCGACTTCGTGATCGACCGGGAGTTCTGATCCGGTTCGCGACTATCCGCAGGTTCGTCCGCGCATCATGGAATTCGGCACTTGCGCGGGGGCGGCCTACCCGGTATATACCCGCCCACGCCGCCTCGCGGCGGACATCCAGGGTAACGGAGTGTAGCTCAGCCTGGTAGAGCACTGTCTTCGGGAGGCAGGGGCCGGAGGTTCGAATCCTCTCACTCCGACCATGATACAAAAAGGGCCTCGGCATCGCCGAGGCCCTTTTTGCTTGTCTCATCCATTCCGCAAAGCCGGAGGGGCGGCGTCCCGCGGCTCAAGATGCGCGGGACGTGGACCCTCCCGCGCGATCCTGTCCGAAGATCACGTCGTCGCGCGGACCGTGCCGGCGGGCTGGGTGACCGCATTGGCCTTGACCGGCAAGATGCAGCGGATGCAGGTGCCCTCGTTCAGGCGGCTTTCGATCTCGACCCGGCCGCCGTGCAGCTCGATGAAGCTCTTGACCAGCGACAGTCCGAGGCCGGCACCGGTCTGGCGGGCCTGGGGATTGGCCCGCTCGAAGCGTCCGAACACCCGCTCCTGGTCGGCCGCCGGGATGCCGATGCCGGTGTCGCTCACGGCCAGCACGAAGGAGCCGCCGATCCGTTCGGCGGAAACCAGGATCCTGCCGCCCGGCGGGGTGAACTTGATGGCGTTGCTGATCAGGTTGAACACCGCCTGCTTCAGCCGCTTCTCGTCGGCCTCGATCGTGCCGATGTCGTCGGCATGCTCGATCTCCAGCTTCAGGTTCTGCTTGCGCGCCCAGTCGCGCGTCAGGTTGAGCACGCTGCCGAGCATCGCGGGGATGTCCACCGGAGCCCGCTCCAGCACCATGAAGCCGGCCTCGACCGTGGCGAGGTCCAGGATGTCGTTGATCAGCAGCAGCAGGCGCTGGCCGCTGTCCAGCACGGCGCGGCTGTATTCCAGCTGGCGCTCGTTCAGCTCGCCGAAATACTGGTTCGCCAGGATCTCCGCGAAGCCCATGATGGCGTTCAGCGGCGTCCGGAGCTGGTAGGACACGTTGGCGATGAACTCCGCCTTCAGGCGGTCGGCCGCTTCCAGCGCCGCGTTGCGCTCGCGCAGCGCCTGCTCGACCCGGACGCTGTCGGTGACGTCCAGGAAGCTGGTCAGCACCGCGCCGTCGGGCAGCGGCACGCTGGAGAATTCGACGACCGAGCCGTCCGCCCGCTCGATCCGGCCGTTGCGCGCGGCCCGTTCCAGGGTGCTCGCGATGCTCTCGTTCTTGAACCCGTCCCAGTCGTTGCCGAAGTCGAAGAAGTCCTTCATCTTCTCGACCAGCTCGACCAGATGGGGCTCGCCGTTCAGGTCCTCGGGCCGCAGCCGCCAGATCCGGGCGTAGGCCGGATTCGACAGCTTCAGCCTGCCGTCGCCGCCGAACACCGCGATGCCTTCGGCCAGGTTGTCCAGGCTCTCCTGCTGGACCGCCATCAGCGTGTTGTAGGAGGATTCCAGCGCCAGCGCGTTGGTCACGTCCTCCAGGATGAACATCAGGCCGCCGAAGGGGTGCGGCACCAGCAGCATGCGCAGCGTCGTGCCGTCCGGAAGGTGGAGCAGGTCCTCGGCCGGTTCGATCAGGGAGGTGAACTTGGACAGCTGCTCGCGCTTGTAGCGCGGGAAGTCGGCGTGCTCGGGCAGGCGCCGGCGAGCCCGCAGGTCCTCCATCACCTCGCCGTAGGTCGGTTCGGTCTCCAGCCACCCCTCGTCCAGGCCCCAGAGCGAGACATAGGCCTGGTTGAAGAACAGCAGGCGGGTGTCGGCGCCGTAGATCGCGATCGGCGAGCCCAGCTGTTCCAGCACTTCGCCGTGGGCGGCGATGTGCCGGTCCAGTTCCCGGCGCAGCTCCTCCTGGGGCGTCAGGTCGAGCGCGTAGCCGACCAGCATGGCCGCCTGCGATCCCGCGGCCTCCGCCCCCGGGGCCACCACGGGGGCCTCGGTGATCTCGATCAGCCGGCGCGCGCCGTCGATGACCAGGTGCTGGGTTTCCGACCGGGCGGCGCACTCGGCCCTGGCCTGTTCGGCGAGCGATCTGCGCGGCCCGTCGAGCGACGCCGGCACCAGTTCGCTCTGCCGCTCCAGCGCCTGGTCGCGGGTAAGGTCGAGCGCGTCGGCATAGGCCTTGTTGCACCAGGCGATCGACAGGTCCCGGCGGCGCAGCCAGATCGGGAAGGGAACCCGGTCGAGCGCCGTGCGGATCTCCTCCAGCGTCTGCAGGGCCGCCGTGCGGGCCTGGGTCTGCCGGGTGATCTCGCCCGTGAGATGGCCGATATCGCGGGCCCACAGGACGTCGAACCTTTCCCCGTCCCCGGAGCTTCCCCGTGAGCCCGTGCCCCGCGATCCGCTCAGCTCCAGCACCCGGCCGCCGTCGGCCGTGGTGACCACGATCTGGAACGGCTTGCCGGTCCGGCGCAGATGGCCGAAGGCGCCGTTGAGCGCCGCGGCGTCGCTCGGCGCCAGGGCGTTCTCGATATCCTCCAGCCGTTCGCAGCGCTCTATGCCGAGCAGGCCGGCGAAGCCGGGGGAAATCGCGTGGGTGCCGTCGGGGCTCCAGCCGCACCAGGCATCCGGGGAAGCCGACAGCAGCGCCTCCAGCCGGTCGATCTCTCCTTGCAGGTCCGCGGCCCGCTTCGACTTGCCGCGCACCCGGAGGGTCTGCAAGGCAAGGCCGACGACCCCCGCCAGGGCCGCCGCACCCAGCGTGATCATCGACCCGCTCGGCCCCAAGTCGACGGCCGGAGTCTGCGCGCAGGCCGACGTCGCCGTCAGTGTCGCGCCGGCGGCAGCCAGGAGGATCGTGTGTTTTGAAGCCAGCGTTCTCACGGGGAGGGTGTTAGTTAACCTAGTTTAACTCAATCGATGAACGACGTTACATAAACGATCGGCTTTCGTCCATCCTTACGCCCTTGACGGGAAGCTCTTTCGGCATCAGAGGCGGATTTTTTCTTCCGATCGACGTCCGATAAACCTCCGGGTGAGGAGTAACGGGCCGCCCGGCGGCGGGTGCGTCCGCCGCCTGCGGTTCCTTCGTCGGGTCGTCTACTGGTTGGGGGACCGGGTTATGGTCTTGATCGGCCCGCGCGGGTTGCCGGACATTTCGGCGATCTTGCGGTCCTGTGCCTCGATGATGGCGCGCGCCGGCTCGTCGCCGTCGAGGCCGCCGACTTCGGAGCTGGGAACCTTGCGGTTCGATGTCTTGACGCCATCCTGGTACACGACGTCGAACAGGACGTACGCGTTGTCGGTCGGCTGCTTTTTTCGGGCCATTGCCCCTCTCCCAATGCGATGCAGGGTCAACGGACTTCTTTAGGGCATCGGATCGACCTGCCGACACCGTATCTATAGGCCTATGACGTTCGGTCCGGAGCGGTCTCGCCCGGCTCGACATCGGCTTGGTCCTCGCCGTCGGGGTCGCCTTCCGACGTCTCCGGGCCGGTGGAAGCCTTGCGCTGGGCGACGGCCTCCTCCTTCTGGCGAAGCTTCTCCTGCTTCTTCTGTTCCTTGGCGCGATTGCGGTCGGCGCGCTGCTGGTTGTAGTTGGGCTTGAATGCCATGGAACCTCCTGGGACTGGCGCGCACTGTAGCACGCCGGCCCGACGCCACCGCAACCCCCCGCCGCATGCTTTCGCGGATTCCGGCCGATCGCCGGGTACAAGTCGGCGGTGGTCTGGGCTAGAGTGCCCGCGCCGGAATCACCATGCCCATCGCCAAGCCCGACGGACGGATGCCACCCATGACGCCAGCCCCAGCCCCGATCGGTGCCGCGGAACCGAACCGCGACGGGTTCACCGACATCCGGCCCGACGGATGGATCGACCGCCATGCCCCGGCTGCCGTGCGGCCCTATCTGAAGCTGGCGCGGCTGGATCGTCCGATCGGGACCTGGCTGCTGCTGTTCCCCTGTTGGTGGAGCCAGGCGCTGGCGACCCAGGGCTGGCCCGATCCCTGGATGATGATCCTGTTCGGGATCGGCGCCGTCGTGATGCGCGGCGCCGGCTGCACGGTCAACGACATCCTGGACCGCGACATCGACGGCCTGGTGGAGCGGACCCGGACCCGGCCGATCCCGAGCGGCCAGGTGACGGTGCGTCAGGCGCTGGCGTTCGTGGTGTTCCAGATGCTGGTCGGCTTGGCGGTGCTGGTGCAGTTCAACCTCTTCACGATAGCGCTCGGGGCGGCGTCCCTGGTCCTGGTCTTCACCTATCCGCTGATGAAGCGGATCACCTGGTGGCCCCAGGCCTTCCTGGGCCTGACCTTCAACTGGGGGGCGCTGGTCGGCTGGGCGGCGGTGACCGGCGGGCTCGACCTGCCGGCGCTGCTCCTCTACGCCGCCGGGATCGTCTGGACGCTGGGATACGACACGATCTACGCCCACCAGGACAAGGAGGACGACGCCCGCATCGGCGTCAAGTCCACGGCGCTGCGCCTGGGCGACGCCTCCAAGATCTGGATCTACGGGTTCTACACGCTGACCTATGGCGGGCTGCTCGCGGCCGGGCTGGCCGCCGGGCTGGGCCTCTGGTTCCAGCTCCTGCTGACCGCGGCGCTGCTTCAGCTCGCCTGGCAGGTCGGGACATGGCGGCCGGACGATCCGGCGGACTGCCTGTCCAAGTTCAAGTCGAACCGCTGGTTCGGCTGGCTGGTGCTGGGCGCCATTGTCGCAGGCCGGGTATCGTGACCGGCTGACCCGGCGAATCCGCTTGCGCGGGGCGGGGGCGTATGGGCAACTCCGCGCCATGACCATCACCGCCCCCACCAGCGACTCCGATGCCGGCCGGCAGGCCTTCGTCCGGGCGAACACCGAACTCGCGGCGGCGCCGCTGCTGCCGGAAATCCTGCTTCACCTGGCGACCCAGGTGACGCCGCTGTGGGAGGCGACCGAGGCGAACCTCGCCGCCTGCAACCTGCCGCCGCCCTACTGGGCCTTCGCCTGGCCGGGCGGCCGGGCGGTGGCCCGCCACCTCCTGGACAATCCGGGACTGGTGGCGGGGCGCCGGGTGCTCGACTTCGCGTCGGGCAGCGGCATGGCCGCCATCGCCGCCGCCAAGGCCGGCGCCGCCCGCGTGGCGGCGGTGGAGATCGACGATTTCGCGGTCGCGGCGATCGGGCTCAACGCGGGGGCCAACGGCGTGACGCTGGACGTGCTGCGGGACGACATCGTGGGCCGCCCGCTGCCCGGGATCGACGTGATCCTGGCCGGCGACGTCTGCTACGAGCGGCCCATGGCCGAGCGGGTGATCGCCTGGCTGCGCGGCTTGGCGCGCGGCGGCACGCTGGTCATCCTGGGCGACCCCGGCCGCGCCTACCTGCCCAAGTCCGGCCTGGAGGCTCTGGCCCGCTTCGCCGTGCCGACCTCCCTGGACCTGGAGGACAGGGAGGTCCGCGACACCACGGTATGGCGGCTGCTGGGCGAGGGTTAGGCCGGCCTGAGGGCTTCCAGCGCCAGGGCCGCAGTCTGCTCCGCGCGATAATCCGGGTCCGTCACGACGGCGTGGATGAAGCCGTCCAATGTGCTTCCCGGGGCGAGCCGGGTCCGGACGGCTTCCAGCACGCCCGGCTGGTCCAGGGCGGGCCAGGTCCGGCCGGCGCAGGGAATCGCGGCGAGGGCGACCGGCCGTCCGTCGATCGCCAGGGCGCCGCGCCGGCTGAGATAGGCCTCGGCGGAGTCGATCACGCCCAGCCCGTCGATCTCCAGCCGGATGCCGTCCAGCCCCCGGCGGTCGTAATTGACGCCGATCCCCTCGGTCGCGTCCATCCGCTCCAGCTCGGCCGCGGTCAGCCACTGCACGGCGATCTCGACCACCACGTCGGGAGCGGCGCCGGGCGCCGGATGCAGGGTGGCCGGCAGGGCGCCGTAGCGGGTGAAATGGGCCGAATAGACCACGTCGAACCCGGCCAGCCTGCCGCACAGCACGGGGATCGCGAGGGGGTGCGGCCAGTCCCTGAACTTCCGGGCGAGCTGTTCCGGCGCCCGGTTGGAGCCGCAGGCGATCACCGGCACGCGGTCCGCCAGCAGAGCCGGCAGACCGGCCGGAAGCGGATGCTGCGCCCCGTCCCGGAACAGGTAGGAGCAGGCCGGGAACGCGTAGGGATAGCCGGAGGCCAGGGCCAGGACCGCGGGGTCGATGAGGGAGGAAGCCATGGCGCCGACCCTGCTGTGTTCGCCCCGGCTCGTCAATCCGCTTGACGCGGCGGTGTCGAAGCCGATGTTAGGCCGACTTCCTTCCCGCCGCCAGAGATGCTGATCCGATGCCCTATTCCTCCCTGCGCGATTTCATGGACCGGCTGGAGCGCTCGGGCCGCCTCGTCCGGGTCAAGACGCCGGTCTCGCCCGTGCTGGAGATGACCGAGATCCACACGAGGCTGCTGGCGCAGCAGGGGCCGGCCGTCCTGTTCGAGAATGTCGTCCGGCCGGACGGGTCGCGCTACGAGATGCCGGTCCTGATCAACCTGTTCGGCACGGTGGAGCGGGTCGCCTGGGGCATGGACCGGGAGCCGAACCAGTTGCGCGGCGTCGGCGAGACGCTGGCCTTCCTGCGCCAGCCGGAGCCGCCGGGCGGTTTCCGGGAGGCCCTGGAGCTGATCCCGCTGGCCAGGACCGTACTGTCCATGAAGCCGAAGACAGTGTCCTCGGCGCCCTGCCAGGAGGTCGTGCTGAAGGGCGACGACATCGACCTGGGCCGCCTGCCGATCCAGGGCTGCTGGCCGGGCGAGCCGGCTCCCCTGATCACCTGGCCGCTGGTCGTGACCAAGGGGCCGGGCAAGAAGCGCGAGGACGACTTCAACCTCGGCATCTACCGCATGCAGGTGACCGGTCGGAACACCACGCTGATGCGCTGGCTGAAGCACCGGGGCGGCGCCCAGCACCATCGGCGCTGGGCGGCCTCGGGCAAGCGCGAGCCCCTGCCGGCCGCCGCCGTGCTGGGGGCGGACCCCGGCACCATCCTGGCCGCCGTCACGCCCGTCCCCGACACCCTGTCGGAATACCAGTTCGCCGGGCTGCTGCGCGGCCGCAAGGTCGAGCTGGTCGATTGCAAGACCATCCCGCTGAAGGTCCCGGCCCAGGCGGAGATCGTGATCGAGGGGCTGGTCAGCCTGGACGAATTCGGCGACGAGGGGCCGTACGGCGACCACACCGGATACTACAACGCGGTCGAGCCGTTCCCGGTCTTCCACGTCACCGCCATCACCATGCGGCGGAACCCGATATACCTCTCCACCTTCACCGGCCGGCCGCCCGACGAGCCCAGCGTGCTGGGCGAGGCGCTGAACGAGGTCTTCATCCCCCTGCTGGTCCAGCAGTTCCCCGAGATCGTGGATTTCTGGCTGCCGCCGGAGGGCTGCTCCTACCGCATCGCCGTGGTGTCCATGAAGAAGGCCTATCCGGGCCACGCCAAGCGGGTGATGATGGGCGTCTGGTCGTTCCTGCGCCAGTTCATGTACACCAAGTGGGTCATCGTCGTGGACGACGACATCAATGCGCGGGACTGGAAGGACGTGATGTGGGCCGTCTCCACCCGCATGGACCCGGCCCGCGACATCACCGTGGTGGAAGGCACGCCGATCGACTACCTGGACTTCGCCAGCCCGGAAAGCGGCCTCGGCGGCAAGGTCGGCCTGGACGCCACCAACAAGTGGCCGCCGGAGACCAAGCGCGAGTGGGGCCAGCAGCTCCGCATGACCGACGAGGTGATCGAGGAGGTCACCCGCAAGTGGGACAGCTACGGCATCCCGCTGCACGGCAAGCCGATCTGGAAGTAAGGGAAAATACAAGCAAACTTGTATCAGGCGTTGGGTCCGAGTCCGTTCCGGACTAATCTACCCCGAAATCGTAGGCGGCGACGGTTGTCCGGGCGTGGTTCGAACCGTAGATCCGCAGGGCGCTCGGACAGGAGAAATCGGCAGTGACAGCGCACCAATCGGAATTGCAGGGCGGAGAGACCGATCGTTTCGAAGCGGCTTCCATCGACCGGCGTCCCGCCCAAAGGTCCCGGAACCGGATCGTCCGGATCGGCTGGAACTTGGCGAGCCTCCTGTCCAGCCGGATCCGCGAGACTCGCGATCGGGCCATGTTCGACGACCTGGAGGGGGCGGCCCTCTTCGCCCGGAAGCACCGGAAAGACATGCGGGCGCAGTGGCGGCGGATGATGGACGGCTATCCCCGGTTCGAGTGAACCAGGCTCCGGTTCAAGCACGGTGAATTTCCACATCCATGGGCCGAGCCGACCGCGCGCTTGACGACGCTTACCGACTTGCGGACATCTTCGAGTCGCAGGTCGGGGATATCCACAAGACGGCACAGTCCGCCGATCCCGACGGCATCAGATTCGACATGGAACAGGCCAGAAAGGCGATGGAAATCGCCAATCGAATCCTGGGCCGGCTGGAGACGAACGCCACGACCCGCTCCCTGAAACACGTGGTCCTCGCGACCACCGCCTATATCCACGGGATAATGTCGGCAAGGCCTCTGGCCTGCCAGCATGCGAGCGCCGACTACGTCGATTTCGTCAATCTCACCTTCTTAGCCAGTTCGACCTTCGTCCGCCTGGAACTGGGCAGCTTCTTCACCATTCCACCAACGGTCTTCCGGCGCTTCTTCATGAGTTTCCGGGGACGCTCGAACTGGCCCGGGTCATTCGGTCACGATTTGGGCGTCGACCTGGAGCGCGACCTGTCCACCGTCCTGTTCTTCTTCGAAGCCTATATGCGCCCCGGGATCCTGACGGGCTACAGATTCTGGAATCCGGGCCGCTCCCATCGCTTCCGGCTGCGGGACTGACGTTCATCCCTCGTAAACGGCATCCGACCGATGCTTTGGTTGCCGGAGCATTCGCCGGCGAGCGATCGGAAGGGGGATGCCATGGGCTACCGGATGGGCGGCAGCGTGATCGAGTTCGGAAGCGCCGGCGGCGACGTGATCGCGGCGGCGACGCGGATGGTGTTCGACTGGACGCCTGCGCCGGGAAATTCCTTCGAGTGGATGAGGTACGATGCCGGCGACGAGTTTCCCGATGCCGGAAGCCGGCCGAGCACGGCGACCGGAACGGTCACGTTCGACAGCCTGTCCCCGGCGCTGGGGTTCGCCGGAGCGCCGGTTGGCTTCCGGTTCGACTCGTCAAGCCTAAGCGATACGCTGGAAAGCCTGAAGGCCGATCCGTTCGCCGTCTGGGACGGCTGGTCCTGGGATCCGGCGACGCGGACCCTGGACCCGCGGATGGGATACGAATCCGGCCACAACTCATGGGTCGAATACACCGACAGCTTGGCCAGCAGCCAGGGTTATGCCTCGGAAGGGGGGTTCCGTTTCGTCCATCACGGAAGCTGGGTCCTGCGGCCGACGCCCGACCTGATCGCGTTCGGAGGCGCCGGGAACGACCGTCTCCTCGGCGGGACCGGGAATGACACCCTGTACGGCGAGGCCGGCGACGACGAGCTTCTCGGCGGGCTGGGCCGGTCCTTCCTGTCCGGCGGCTCGGGAAACGACCGGCTGACCGGCGGCTTCGGCGGTTCGGTCATGACCGGCGGACCGGGCGCAGATACCTTCCTGTTCGCCAGGGGCGGCGGAGCCGACACCGTGACCGACTTCGACGTCTTCCGCGACCGGCTGGTGATCGACAGGCCGGTGGCGGAGGTGCTGGAAAGCGCCGTTCCCCTGGGCGGATCGACCTTGCTCGACCTGGGCGACGGCGGCACCGTCCATCTCGCCGGCGTGGCCGCGGACGAACTGCTGGCACGGGCGGATGCGATCTTCGGCATGGCATAAACGCGGAGCCGGGGCCGTCCCCACTTCCCCCTTGCCCCGGACCGCAGGCCCCCGCACTCTTCCGGAAGACAACGGGCAGGCAGGGGGAAAGAACCGATGGCCGCGAAGAAGCAGACACCCGGGCCGCAGCGGATCATGCTGGACTTCCACCACCACGAGGGCCTGGGCGGGGAACTCGACGAGGCGATCCGCAACGACCTCTCGGTGGTCAAGCAGTCGGGGCGCTGCCTCTGGACCGCGTCGGACGAGACCGCCACGATCGAGCGCCTGACCACCGAGGACTGGAAGACCTTCGGCCGCCACACCCCCTACCGGCTGGCCGACTTCTTCGACCTGCCGGTCGAGGGGGAGGTCGATATCGAGGGGCTGTCGGTGGACGGCGATTATCTCTGGATCTGCGGCTCGCACAGCCTGAAGCGCAAGAAGCCCGATCCGGACGAGACCGGCGTCGAGGAGGCGCTGGAGCGGCTGACCCGGGTGGAATGCGAGCCGAACCGCTACCTGCTCGGCCGCATCCCCCTGGTCCGCGAGACGGAGGACGGCGTCCACGCCCTGGCCCGGTCCGCGCCGCCGGACGGCGGCGGCCCCGGCCGGAGGGCCGGCCGCCTGAAGATGGACGGGAAGGGCTCCAACGCCCTGTCGAAGGCGCTGCGCAAGGACGAGCATCTCGGCCGCTTCATGGCGATCCCGTCCAAGGACAACGGCTTCGACGTGGAGGGCATCTCGGCGCGGGGCGACCGGGTGTTCCTCGGCATGCGCGGGCCGGTGCTGCGCGGCTGGGCCGTCCTTCTGGAACTGGAAGTCACGGAGAAGGGCAGCGTCGGCAAGGCGGCCGGCCTGAAGCTGCGCCGGATCGGCCCCGATGGCGAACGCTACCGCAAGCATTTCCTGGACCTGGACGGGCTGGGCATCCGCGAACTGTCGCTGGAGGGCGACGACCTGCTGATCCTGGCCGGGCCGACCATGGACCTGGACGGGCCGGTGGTCCTGTACCGCTGGCACGACGCCTGGAACCAGCGGGAGGAGACGGTGATCCCGCGTACCCGGCTGGAGCGGGTGATGGACATTCCCTACGGCGCCGGCTTCGACCATGCCGAGGGCGCGACGCTGTTCGACCGGCCGGGCGAGCCTCCGGCGGTGCTGGTCGTCTATGACAATCCCGGGCGGGAGCGGCTGGATGCCGACGGCGCGGGCGTCGCGGCCGATCTGTTCCCGCTGCCGCCGAGGAGGCCGCGCATCCCAGCCATGTCCTGAGGAAGGTTGGCAGCCGGCCGCGGCGGGTTACCCTTGGGGTCATGACCGCCTCCACGACCGTCCCGCCGCCGGCCGCCACCGCCGGCCGGCCGCCGCATATCGCGATCCTGATCGCCATCACGGCGATCGGGCCGCTGGCGCTCAACATCTTCATCCCGTCGATCCCCGGCCTCGTGCGGGTGTTCGAAACGGATTACGGCACCGCCCAGCTGGCGCTGACCCTGTACCTGATCGGCATCGCCTGCGGCCAGCTGATCTACGGGCCGCTGTCCGACCGGTTCGGCCGGCGACCGGTGCTGCTGGCGGGGCTGGGCGTCTTCGTGGCGGCCAGCCTGGTCTGCGCGCTGGCGCCCACGATCGGCATGCTGATCGCCGGCCGGATCGCCCAGGCGGTCGGCGGCTGCGCCGGCATGGTGCTGAGCCGCGCCATCGTCCGCGACGTCTACGAGCGCGACAAGGCCGCCAGCATGCTGGCCTACATCACCATGGCCATGGCGGTGGCGCCCGCGGTGGCACCGGCGCTCGGCGGCTTCCTGGAGGTCTGGTTCGGCTGGCAGGCCAGCTTCCTGCTGGTGCTCGGGTGCGGCGCCGCGGTGTGGCTCTGGAGCCTCGGGTCCCTGCGCGAGACCAATTTCCGACGCCAGCCGCTGCCCGGGCCGGTCGGCATGGCGATCGGCTACGCGGCGCTGCTGCGCTCGCCGGAGTTCCTGGGATACGCGCTGAACACCGCCTTCGCGTCGGCCGTCTTCTTCGCCTTCCTGGCCGGCGCCCCCTACATCATGATCGACCTGCTGAGGCGGCCGCCCAGCGAGTATGGAACGCTGTTCGTGCTGGTCTCCGCCGGCTACGCGCTGGGCAGCTTCATCGCGGCCCGGATGGCGACCCGGCTGGGCGCCCGCCGCTTGGTGCTGGGCGGCACCCTGGTCAATCTGGCGGGCGTGTCGGTCATGGGCGGGCTCGGGCTGCTGGGCCTGTTCGACGCGCTGGCGATCTTCCTGCCCATGTGCATCGTCGCCGTCGGCAACGGCGTCAGCATGCCGAGCGGCATTGCCGCCGCGATCAGCGTCAACCCGAGGGTGGCCGGCGCCGCGTCGGGCCTGCTGGGCTTTCTCCAGATGTCGGTGGGTGCGTTGGCGACGGTGGCGGTGGGCTACCTGAAGGACGACGACCAGATGCCGATGATCCTGGTGATGGCCGTGTCGGTGGTGCTGTCCGTCGGGGCCTATCTGCTGGCGGTGGGGGCGGGACGGCGGTCGGGGAGGGCGGTCCCGGCGCCGGGGACCACGGACTGACGGGGGGGTCAGTCGCCGACGCCGCCGAGTCGCAGGTCTTCGGACAGGGCCGATCCGGTCCGGGCGCGGCGGCGGTCCTGGGCCGCGACCAGCCGTTCCATCATCCTCAGGTCGGTCGGGCCGAGCGTCAGCGCGGTATCGACCCACAGGTCGGTGATGTCGTTCAGGTCCTGGAGGGTGATCGGGTTGACCCGCTGGCGCGCCTGGTAGATCGCCCGGTGGGCGGCGTGGCGGCGGCTGTTCTTGCGGACATAGTCGAGCAGCACCTCCTCGCCCTCGCCGTCCTCGGCCAGGACGTCCACGATGCCCATGTCGTACAGCTCGGCGCCGGTATGGACCCGGCCGCTCATGATCAGCTTCTCGGCGATCGCGGCGCTGCTCCGGCGGGCCAGGAAGTTGTAGGCGCCCATGCCGGGGAACAGGTTGAACATCACCTCCGGCAGGCCGAACTTGGCGCTGCGCTCGGCCACGATGACGTTGGCCGACAGCGCCGCCTCGAACCCGCCGCCCAGCGCGTCGCCCTGCACCAGCGACATGGTGATCACCGGCAGGTCGAGCGCCACCGAATTGGCGTGGATCTCGGCGACGCAGGCCCGGGCATAGGTCGACAGCGCGTCGCGGTCGCGCCGGCGGATCAGCTGGGCGAACAGCCCGAGGTCGCCGCCCAGGTTGAACACGCCCGGCATCCGCGACCCCAGGACCACGTACCTGACCTGCGGCTCGGCGGTGTCGCCGCGCGACGCCAGCATCTGGCGGACCCGGCGCAGCTCCTGCAGGACGCCCGGCGTGAAGCTCGGCCGGTCGCTGAAACGGAAACGGCACCAGAAGACGCCGGTGCCGGCGTCGAAGTCGAGGTCGAGTTCGCGGAACTGGCGGTCCAGCTGGAGCGGGGCGCGCCGAGGCTGCTCCGCGACAGTGGCGGTCTTTTCAATTTTAACTGAATTGAGAAGTTGGCCGCTAATCTGCTCAAGCATGACTCTCTCCATCGCTTCCAGTATGCAAGGTGCCAGCCGGTCGGATCCGCGCTCGCCAAGGGTCGGGGTGGTCTGTGTCTCACCCATTATTTTGGGGTACAAACCTAAGAAACGGTTAATTGTATCTATCGCGTATGCATGCGGGCTTTGATTTATTGGTGGTGTCGCTCTAGATTTGTCGCCGTAAGAATTGCGCTGAATGTCGTATTTACATTCAGTAAAGTTTTATAGGCGAGCAGCCGTCGGACCCGCCCTGGCCAGGGCGCCACGTTTTGGGGAAAAGACGTTACGGTGAGTTTCTTGAGGGTTTCCGTCTCCGAAACGGGGGTCGCCATCATGGGCGCCGAGGTCTTCATCATCGACGACCGCAGCGTCAATCGGAAAATCCTGACCAAGTTCGCGTCCTCGGTCGGCGACGATATCAACGTGTCCGCCTTCCCCAATCCCGTGGAAGCCCTGGACGCCTGCCGGCGGACGGTGCCAGACCTGGTCATCACGGACTTCAAGATGCCCCTGATGGACGGGGCGGGGTTCATCCGGGCCCTGCGCGGGCATCCCGGCACCGCCGACGTGCCGGTGATCGTGGTGACCGCCTACGAGGACCACGAGATTCGGCGCGAGGCGCTGGAGGCCGGGGCGACGGACTTCATCCTCAGCCCGGTCGATCCCTGGGAGTTCCAGACCCGCGCCCGCAACCTCCTGCGGCTGCGCGCCCAGCAGTTCGTGATCCACCGCCAGACCGTGCGGGAGAGCGAGGAGCGCTTCCGCCTGCTGGTGGAGGGGGTGCGCGACTACGCCATCGTGATGCTCGACCCGGCCGGCCTGGTGACCAGCTGGAACGCCGGCGCCGAGCGCCTCCTTGGCTACTGCGAGGCGGAGATTCTGGGCCGGCCCGCCGGGGTGCTCGACCCGGCCGCGGTCGCCGAGGGGGCGCCGGCCGAGGGGACGACCGCCGAGGCGCCGCCCGGCGGCGTCGGCGCCATGCTGGCGCAGGCGGCGTCGGACGGCAGCGTCCACGGCGAGCATGTCCGCGTGCGGAAGGACGGCTCCCGCTTCCAGGCCGACATCCTGGTGACGGCGATGCGCGACGATGCCGGCCGGCTCGCCGGCTTCTCCATGGTCACCCACGACATCACGACCCGCCGCGACATGGAGGCGGCGCTGCGCGACGCCCTGGCCGAGAGCCAGGTGCTGTTGCGCGAGCTGCATCACCGCGTGCGCAACAACCTGCAGGTCATCAGCACCGTGCTGTACCTGCAGACGCTGGGCATGCCGGAAGGCGACCTCAAGCACGGCTTCCGCCGGACCCAGCAGCGGATAGACGGGCTGGGCCTGCTGTTCCGGAACCTGCTGGGACCCAGCCGGATCACCAGCGTCCGGTTCGACGGCTATCTGGCGGACCTGTGCAACAGCCTGGTCCGCGACTTCGACGCCGGCCGCCAGCTGGTGCGCCGGACGGACATCGGTTCGCTGGCGCTCGAGCTGGATATGGCGGGACCGCTCGGGCTGGTGATCGCCGAGATCCTGTTCACGGCGGCCGAGGGGGCGTCGGCCCGGACGGGCGGCGGCCTGACGGTGCGGGTGGAGCCCGAGTCGGGAGGCCTGAGGCTGAGTTTCGAGTTCGACCGCGAGCCCGGCGCGGGGCCGCCCCAGGTCGGCGGGCGGTACGGGCTCGGCCCCGCCGTGATGACGGCCCTGGTCGACCAACTCGGCGCCCGCATCGCCCTCGACGAGGCGGCGGTCGCGGAGGACGCCCCCGAAGACGGTGCGGCCGCCCTGCAAAGCCGGGCGCGGATCTCGCTGACCATGCCGGCGAGCCTGTTCGAGCCGGTCTGACCAGTGTCCGGTCTCCGGCGGGTTGACCTGGATCAAACGGGGTATGGCCGGCATCGGATATAAGGTTGTCCCTGCAGCAAGGGGGACGACCGCATGGCGAGGCCGACTGCCGCCCCGACCGGGCGCGAACGGACGTTCGGCGAGGACGAGATCATCGTCAGCAAGACCGACCTGAAGGGCCGGATCACCTACGCCAATTCCGTCTTCCTCAGGATCGCGGGCTATGACGAGGCCGAGGTGCTGGGCCGGCCGCACAGCATCATCCGCCATCCCGACATGCCGCGCGCGGTGTTCAAGCTGCTGTGGGAGACGATCGCTTCCGGGCGGGAGATCTTCGCCTACGTCAAGAACATGGCCCGGGACGGCGACCATTACTGGGTCTTCGCCCATGTCACGCCGAGCTTCGACATGGCCGGCGCGATCACCGGCTACCACTCCTTCCGCCGCTGGGCGCGGCGCGACGCCATCGCCGCGGTCGAGCCGCTGTACGGCAGGATGCTCGCCGCCGAGTCGGCGGGCGGAAGGCGGGATGGCATGGCGGCTTCCACGGCGCTGCTGCACGACGCGATGGAGCGGAAGGGGACCGGCTATGACGCGTTCATCCTCTCTCTCTAGGATCCGCGCGCTGGCCGGCGCCACCGCCGCGGCCGGGGCCGCCGGCGCGCTGGTGGCGCTCCTGGCGTCCGAGTCGCTGCCGGCTTGGTGGAGCGCCGTGCCGCTCGCCGCGGTCCTGGCGGCCGCGACCGCCATCCTGGCCCTGGCCGGACGGGTGGAGCGGGCGATCCGGCGCGCCGACGCGATCTGCGCCGAGGCCGCCGCCGGCAACTACGATCATCGGATCACCGGGGTGGAGGAGGGCGGCGACCTCGGCCGGCTCTTCGTCCGGGTCAACGACGTGCTCGACCTGGCCGACTGCTTCAGCCGCGAGGTCGGGGCCGCCATGGACCATGCCAGCCGCAAGCTCTATTACCGCCGGGTCACGCTGACCGGCCTCAAGGGCTGCTACCGCGCCGTGGCCGACGTGATCAACCGCTCGGTGGCCGACATGGCGGAGCGCGACCGCGTCCTGGCCGAGGCCGAGCACGACATCGCCGACCTGGTCGAGGCGGCGTCGCACGGAGATTTCGGCCGGCGGCTGGTGGTCGCCGACGGGGCCGGCGCTATGGGCCGCCTGTGCAACGGGATCAACGCCCTGACGGCGACGGTCAGCGGCAGCCTGACGGCGATCGACGGCGTCCTCTCCGCCATTTCCCGAGGCGACCTGGAGCGCAGGATCGAGGAGGACCTGGAAGGCGTCTTCGCCACGATCAAGACCAGCACCAACCACATGGCCGAGCGCCTGCAACGGATCGTGGCCGAGATCGGCGACGCCGCCGACCGCATCGGCGGCACCGCCGGCGACATCGCGGACGGCAGCCGGAACCTGTCGGGCAGCGCCGAGCAGCAGGCCGAGCACCTGGAGCGGACCTCGTCGGCCATGAAGGATCTGACGGCCTCCGTCCGCAGCAACGCGGAGAGCGCCGCCGAGGTGACCCGCTCGGTCGAGGAGGCCCGGGCGCTCGCCAGCTCGGCCGGACAGGTGGCGGAGGACGCGGTGGCCGCCATGCACAGGATCGAGCAGTCGTCGAAGCGTGCCGCCGACATCATCGGCCTGATGGACGAGATCGCCTTCCAGACCAACCTCCTCGCCTTGAACGCCGCCGTCGAGGCGGCCCGCGCCGGGGAGGAGGGCAGGGGTTTCGCCGTGGTCGCCGCGGAGGTCCGGATGCTCGCCCGCCGGGCCGGCGACGCGTCCGGCGACATCAAGCGGCTGCTCAAGGAAAGCGGCGGGCATGTGGTCAGCGGTGTCGATCTGGTGACCGCCGCCGTCAAGGCGCTGGACGAGATCGCGACCTCGGTGACCGCCGTCGCCGACCGCGCGATCGCGATCGTCGGCACCACCCGCGACCAGGCGGTCCGGTTGGAACAGATCAACGGGGCCGTCGCCCAGATGGACACGATGACGCAGGGCAATGCCGACCTCGCGGTCGAGAGCGCCCAGGCCGCCGAGACCTTGACCGAGCAGGCCGCGCACCTGACCGATCTCATGGCCTTCTTCCGGCATGACGGGCGGCATGACGGGCGGGTACCGGAAAAGCGGGTGGGATGAATTTTCATCTGGACAGGCGCCATGACATTCCCATATAAGGCGCCTCCCACGCGGCACGGTGCGGTTCACGGACGGCACGGACCAAGTGGGGAACTTGTACAGGTCGAGTAATCGGCCGCCGGCGGATGGCCCAGGGAAAGTAAGCCTGACTACCCGTTGACGGAAGAAAGCTTCGGTACTATATGAGTTCTCGGTCGGGACTTCGGTCCGGACCGGAGTACTGAAAAAAGTTCGCCTGACGGGTTGACGAAGCTCGAACGGTTTGCTAAATAGAAGAACATGAAGCGCGGACGGAAACGTCGCGGTTCAGCATCTTCCCCGGACAGCGCGGCAGGCTTCGACCCAAGGGTTTTGGGCGGTCTGCGGTCGTCGTCCGGAACGGATTGAAGGGCCGCCTCGGCGGTCGCGGGTTTCAGGACCCGCCCGGATCTTTGACAAGTTGATCGTATGAGAGAAGGGATGCGCAGGCGGCGGCGCGGTTTGGCCCGGTTCGGGGCACAAATCGGAACTGTCAGTCTGGCATCCTGGAAGCTACGCAGAGAATCACATGGTTCAAGGCTTAGGTTCTCGGGACTGTCTTGGGTGACGGTTCCCGTTGAGCGGTTCGGATGTTCCGGCTTCGGCCGGGACGGCTGGATCGTCTTCAACCTGAGAGTTTGATCCTGGCTCAGAACGAACGCTGGCGGCATGCCTAACACATGCAAGTCGAACGAGGGCTTCG